>JAFUNW010000168.1 GCA_017472905.1 Bacteroidaceae bacterium | reverse complement strand
TGTGACTTTACCGCATTGGAATATCGAGAGGAGGGTCCGGACGGCTGGATGAACGGACGCTGCTACGAAATAGACGGTTTCTTTGAAGGAAGTTACGATAACTCTGCCAATCAGCAATTTGTCTCCACCATGTGGAAATACCAGCACGATGCCACGACACAGTTCTATGCCTGGATGAAACTGTTGGACAAGGCTTCGTTCATAGACCGCAACAGCCACGCTGTCACCTTTATGTCGGAAAACTGCTTGATGTTGGTTCCGACCACCGACAAGTTGGAACAAGCCATTGTAGACGGTAAAGTACCCGGTATTACGGCAAACGGCGCAAGTGTAGGCGATGCAGCATTTTTCGACAACTGTGAAATTACAGACGCTGCCGCTTTGGAATATTATGTGAAGCAATATTTCATTCCGCTCTCTACTGCCGTTATGTCCAACTATCCCTATGTAGGATGGGGCGAACAGACGCAAGAGGTCGGCGGACTCATTACCATGCAGTCGCTGGAGGTATTTGACGATGAAGGCAAATCAACCATCACAACGACCAACCTGAATATCTTCGACGATGGTTCCAAACTGAGTGTACAGGTAATAGCACCGGAAGGAGCAGCAGCTCGTCCGGTAGTAGACGTTGTTCCCGACTATTACTACCTGCCGTTTATTTATGATGACGGATGCGTCCACTTCATTGACGGTGTGCTTGAATAATCAGCCCAATCAGAAAAACAATTAAGATATGAATAAACTAAGAATCTATATAGCTTTAATCCTATGCGGATGTGCACAACTGGTTGCCGCACAAGGATTCATATCGGGAACGGTAAGCGAAATGATAGCCGGACAAAAGGAAGGCTGTATCGGTGCGAACGTAGCATTCGTCAACAGCCAGAACCGTGTTTTGACCGGTGCCACAACCGACATAATGGGTAACTATACCTTGAATGTTCCCGATGAAAAAGGAGAGTTGACTTTGGTATTCTCATACATTGGTATGAAAAGCCAACGCTTTAAGTATACCGGACAAACAGTCCTTAACGTTTTAATGGAAAGTGACGCACAAGCGTTGACCGAAGTAGAAGTAAGCGCCAAGAAAATTGACCGAAACGACATGGGTATCAGTACGCGCGAATTGGCGTTCGCCACACAAAAAATCGAAATGAGTGACATCGTACAGAACTCACCCGTATCTTCTATTGAAGAGGCATTGCAAGGACAACTTTCGGGTGTGGACATCATCGCCGGTGGCGACCCGGGAGCCAAAAGTTCTATCCGTATTCGCGGTACAGCTACATTGAACTCCAACGCTGATCCGTTGATTGTGGTGAACGGAATCCCCTATTCTACCGATATTGACGAATCGTTTGATTTCAACACGGCTAACACAGAAGATTTTGCCGACATGTTGAGCTTGAACCCCAACGACATCGAAACCATCGAGGTATTGAAAGATGCAGCTTCCACTGCTGTATACGGTACGGCCGGTGCAAACGGAGTATTGCTTATCACCACGAAAAAAGGAACAAAGGGCAAAACCCGTTTCACGTTCTCTACCAAGAACAGTTACAAGAAAGAGCCTGCATCCATGCCGATGCTAAACGGAGACCAATACGTAGCGTTCATCCAAGATGCAATTTGGAACAGTGCCAACGCACGCGGTTTGAACAGCAATATTGACTTGCTGGAATTCTTGTTTGACACACCGGACATCAACTACAATCCCGACTATCGTTATTTCGATGAATACAATCAAGATGTAGACTGGCTTGATTATGTGAAGCAGGATGCCTTCATCACAGACAACAGTTTCTCTATGTCCGGAGGTGGAGACCGAGCGACTTATCGTTTCTCTCTCTCTTATCTTGACGAGGGAGGTACTACGAAAGGAACCGGATTGAACCGTTTGTCTACTACCTTACGTGTAGGATACAACTTCTCGGACAAATTACGTATCGACACCGAGTTCTCTTACTCCGATACTGATAAAGATGCCAACTTCACCGACCAGACTCGTGCGGAAGCTTTGAGAAAGATGCCGAACAAGAGCCCGTATTATATCGATAATGAAACGGGAGAGATGACCGATATTTATTTCATCCGTCAAAACTCGGAAGAATTCCAAGGAGCATTCGAGGGAAAAACGGATGGTAAGAGTTTCAAGAACTTCCATCCGCTCATTATGGCCCGAGAAAGTTATCGCGACACCAATACCCGCGAACAGAAAATGAACTTCCGTCTCTACTACGACTTCTCACAAGACTTGACCTATTCGGGTTACGTCTCCATGAAGTACAAGACAACCAATACCAAAGCGTTCTTGCCGCAATCGGCTACCGATGTAACCATCAACAGCTCATTTGCCAATTTGAGTGCCGATGACAACACCAACAACCTTTCACTTCAAACTGAAAACAAGTTGATGTATAAGAAAAGATGGAACGAAGATAAGCACAGCATTGTAGCAACAGCCATTTGGCGTACATCACAAACGACCAGTTCAAACTATGCTTCCATGATTTACGGAGCTGCCACATCCGGTATGTCCGACCCGTCTACCGGTGGTGCCATTCTTTCTGTCGGTTCCGGCGAATCAGAAGTTCGTACCCTCTCCGGTATTGGAAGTTTTGCCTACACATTCTTGAATCGCTATTCAGTGAATGCAACCCTTAACTACGAAGGAAAATCCAGTTTAGGTAACGCCAACCGTTGGGGTTTCTTCCCCTCTGTCGGTTTGGCCTGGAACATGCAAGACGAACCTTTCATGGAAAACATCCGCGAAGTGTGGTCGCAATTCAAAGTACGTGCCAGCTACGGAGAGAGCGGTAATGCCCCGAGCGGTACAGCTCCCTACATGGGAACATATACTGCTATCGGCCAATACAACACCGGTAGCGCCATCGCCCCTAACTCCATGCAACTCAACAAGCTGAAATGGGAGACTTCACGCGAATACAACGTGGGTGTAGACTTCGGCTTTTTCAACGACAAGTTGACCGGTACGTTCGACTACTACCACAAAAATACCCAAGACCTGTTGCAAAAGAACTACACCGTTCCTGCTACAGTAGGTTACGCCAGCGGAAAGATGAACTACTTCAACTCCGGAGAATTGACCAACAAAGGTTGGGAACTTCGCGTAGATTACAAAGCTATCCAAAACAAAGATTGGACATTCTCGTTAAACTTCAACATCAGTAACAACGAAATGACCATTGACCAGCTTCCGGAAAACATCAACCAAATGGTTTATTCTGCCAAGAACGGCGAATATGCGCAAAAACTGATGCCGGGAACATCCATCGGTTCTTACTTCGGATACCGCTACATGGGCGTTTACCAAACTACGGAAGACACCTATGCACGCGGAGAGGACGGCAGCATCATGCGCGACCTCTACGGAAATCCGATTGTCATGAAAAACATCGATAACAAAGGAACCTGCTATCCGGGAGATGCCAAATACCAAGACGTTAACTACGATGGAATCATCGACAAGAACGACATCGTTTACTTGGGCAACTACAACCCGACCTTGAGTGGTGGTGGTGGATTTAACCTCAAATACAAGGATTTCGGTGTAACCGTATTCATGCACTATCGTTTGGGACAGAAAATCATCAACCAAGCCCGTATGAATGCAGAATCAATGTATGGTTCAGACAACCAAAGTACAGCCGTACTGCGCCGTTGGCGTAATCCGGGCGACCAAACAGACATTCCACGTGCACTTTGGGGCTACGGATACAACTATCTGGGTTCCGACCGTTTCGTGGAAGACTGTTCATTCCTACGCTTGAAGACGCTTTCGTTCAACTACAACTGTCCGAAAGCATGGTGCAAACAATTGGGCGTAAATTCCATCAGTCTTTATCTGACCGGCTACGACCTCTTCACGTTCTCTAACTATACCGGACAAGATCCGGAGGTTTCTTTGCCTAGCAAACTGACTGATTTGGCCGTTGACAACGCGCAAACTCCGCGCAGCAAGAGATATGCATTCGGTGTAACCGTTAATTTCTAATAGCTATAAGGTATGAAAAGTATAAAATATATCCTATTATCAGTCGTGATGCTGATAAATTTCACATCGTGTGACGATTGGTTGAAAGTCTACCCTGAAAACTCTCAGGTGACAGAGAAATATTGGTCGTCCAAGGAGGAAGTTGAGTCTACACTCTACGCCGGTTATTTCTATTTGCGTTCGGCCGTAGAGGAACAACTGATTCCCTGGGGAGAAGAACGTGCCGGTTGTGTTTATTCCCGTTCAGGTTCTTCTTTGCAGAAATTTGAATTGAAATCAACCGACAAAATAGCCAACTGGTCAACCATGTACCAGATAATCAATGTGGCAAACTCGGTATTGGCCAATGCACATTTGGCTTTAGCCAACGATGAGACCTACACGCAATCGGAACTGAACTCGCACTATTGCGAAGCGTATTTCTTGCGTGCCTTGACCTATTTCTATATTGTACGCAACTGGCGGGATGCTCCGTTGATTACAGAATCTTACGAATCTGACGAAAAAACGTATGCCATTGCCAAATCAAGCGAAGCGGAAATCCTTGCCCAAATCAAGAGCGACCTTGAGACAGCTATCGGAATGAGAGCCGCAAAAGAAAAGTTCGAAACGACATGGGAAACTAAAGGACGCGCTACCGTATGGGCTTTGCAAGCTTTGATGACCGATGTTTGCCTTTACTGCAAAGATTACGAAGGAGCCATTACTCATGCCGATGCTATCCTTCAGGCAGAATCCGCATCCACTCCTCGCTTCATTGCCACTCCATCGCGTTCTGCTTGGTTTGCCATGTTTAATCCGGGAAACAGCAGTGAATCCATCTTTGAATTGCAATGGAATTATGAAGAAGACCAGTTGAACAACCTGCCTACAATCTTCGGCCCTACAGACGGACGTAAATATCAAGTATCCTTGAACCTTATTCAATTGATGAATCAGGAGGTAACAAGTGTTCGTTCCAAATATAACGGTTCAGAAGGTACAGAATGGCGTGAATATGCTGTACGTACCATCTTCGGAGGATATTACTTTGGCAACGATACGCAAGAGGATCCGGCCGGTGCTGTTGCCGCCTACGTATGGAAATATATAGGATCGCGCACGCGTGACCCGCGAACTGCAACCTATTACGACCCGAACTACATTATCTACCGTGTAGCTGATGTGATGCTCATGAAAGCAGAAGCGTTGCTGATGCGTGAAGGTGGAACCAATGCGGCTGATATTGAAGCTGCTATGGCTTTGGTCAATGAAGTACGCACTCGTGCGAATGCCGAAAAAGCCACCTATACTCCCCAGTCTTCGTTGAGCGAACTGATGGGCATCATCATGCAAGAACGCATGTTTGAGTTTTTGGGAGAAAGTAAGGCCTGGTATGATGTACTTCGCCTCTCACGCTACGGAATCGTAAACGGTGAAAACTTCAAGGATTTGGCTATCCAATATGTGATACAGTTCAACACGCAAGCACGCGAATCGTGGATTCGATCAGTGCTGAGCGATGAAGACGCTTGGTTCATGCCGATATACGAGAACGAAATAACCTCCAACTCTCTGTTGGTGCAAAATCCCTATTACCTCTAATAATTGACAAAAAATGAAAAAGATATTATTAAGCTGTATAGCCGGTGCACTCTGCTTCTGTTCATGCGAAGACCCAAACGAAGGTTCTATGTTCATGGACCCGACCAACATTGAGAGCGAGATGTCCGTAGCCGGCATTCTAAACAAATACGACAGCGAATACTCCCTGTGGATCGAGATGCTGAAGTATACCGACCTTTACAATGCATTGAACAATCCGGACATCAAAACTACAGTTTTCTGCCCGACTAACGAAGCTGTTCAGAAATTCTTGGATTGGAAAGGAGTTGACCAAATCAGTGAATTGGACCCTGTCTATGCCAAAGAAGTGGTGCAAGTGCATATTTTGGACGATGCCGGTCTGACTGTTACCGACTCTCTTCTCAATAGTCTGGCTACCACACAAAAAGAACCAATCAGCATCCCCTCGTTGTTTGGTACTTACTTGGCTCCGTCATACGGATACATCATTACCGATGTGGATGACGCAGATTATACAGGTGAAGTGTTGAACGCAGATTCTATCTACATCAACAACCAAGCCCGCTTGGAGAAATTTACTTCAATCAAGGCAGCGAACGGTCGTGTATTCTCAATGGGCGATGTGATTCGTCCGCTATCTGAGACAATTTTGGAAAAACTTCGTCCGAGCGGAGAATACGACCTCTTCATTGAAGCTGCTGAAGCATGCGGATACGATAAGATTGCCTCCAAGATGCGCGACACAACTTACAGTGTAACCGGTATGACCATTACGAACTACACCTTGACCTGCTTTGCTGTACCCGATGAGGTATATGAAGCTGCCGGTATCACTACGGTAGATGCTCTGAAAGAGTATCTTGTACAAGCTGATGGCCAATATGCACATCCAGCCGGTGCAGATTCCACCTTATATAATTATATGGCTTACCACTTCCTCGCGCGTCAATATCCGTCCAGTGAATTGTTCGGATTCATCGAAGAGGGACAAACTTTGATTTACGACACCAAGTTGCCTTCAAGCGTTATCCTTACACAAAACATCGATGGAATAAACACCATCAATAAGGAAGTAAAAGTATTACGCAGCGATATTGAAGCCCGCAACGGTCGCATCAACAAAGTAAACCACATCATGCCGGTAGAATGGGAACCGGAACCTGTTACTGTCGTATGGGACTTATGCAATTCGGCTGAAATCATTGCTTTCGTCAATGCGTATGGCAAGGAAAACGGATACGGTGACCTCTTCACCACTCCGCTGACCAACTCATACTACCAGGTTGACCTTAGCGAAGACCGCTACGATAGTGACTTTGGCGTATTGTCCGGCTTTACCTATCAGGCAAAGAGCAGCAAAGCTAGCGTAAAGACTTATCGCAAAGTCGGATATTACAAAGAAAAGCTCAAAGCTGCCAATTCTACCGCCGGAGAATACGGATTCTACATGAACAACGCTTTGATGCTCAATCTCGGTCATACCGGATGGATTGAATTGGAAAGCCCGACTATCATTAAAGGAAAATACAAAGTTGAGTTATGTTATGGTTCAGATTTCGGTATGTTGGGTTGTTATTCCAACGGAAGTTCTACCAGTTTCCGATTGGATGACTACAGTACCGGAAAAGAACTCTACAAAGGATTGATGCAAAAGCTCATGCTTTCCAGCGGAGTTGATATCATCACGTTGTGGCCCAGCGTAACATTTGAAGAGTCCGGAACGCACAAGTTCAAAGCCATCATGAACGACATCATGGCCAAAACCGGTGCTACCTATCACCAAATGTACGATTATATTAAGTTTACTCCCATTGATTAAAATACAAAATCAAGCATATGAAGAAAAGTATTGTTTATTCGTTAATGACACTCTTGACAGGTAGCTGTTTTTTGGTTGCCTGCTCAGATTGGGACGATCATTTTGATGCGACCGGAGTGGTTACGGAAAAGATAGAAATCTATAACGGAGATGTTGTAGACTACATGCAAAAGACAGCCGACCTTTCCCAAATCTCGGCACTCCTCGAAGAACAACAGATGTTCGAGGATATGAATAAAGACAAGAATTATACATTGATTGTGTGTGAAAACAGTTTTTTTGATGAAACAGTCATTCAGGACAAAGCGATGTTTGCCAAAAACTGTGTTTCAGACATGAGTGTTTCACCCGACAAATTAGTACCGGGATACGGTATCGCAACCCGCGCCAATAAGAATGTATGGGTATATGCCGGAGAAAACGGTACAAAGATTGACGATTATGAAATTGTCAAAACCATCAAGGCCCAAAACGGTTATATCTACTACGTAGCCGGTACGATTACCGTACGTCTTTCGGTTTATGAATATCTGCAGTCTTTGGGTGATGACTATTCACGTATCAAAGAATTGGTCGCTTCGTATGAAGAAGAATATTTCGACCGTGCCAACAGTACACCGGACGGATACGATGAACAAGGAAATATCAAGTATAGCGACAGCGTCATTATCATGCGTAATACCTTGATGGACCGCTACACCGAAGAGGGTGTGGAAACCTGGAACATGAAAGACGAAGCGTATGCAACGACACTGTTTGTCCCCAACAATGAATTGATTGATCGCGCTATCAACAATGCAGCGGCCTGTATTCCCGTTTGGTTGAATCGTCAACCGACCGCTGCTGATACAGCCAAATTCGAGAAATGGATTGTACGAGCCTGCTTTGTAGACCGTCAATTAACGGATGCCGATGTAATCTCGGGAGCTCCGGATTTCGCTTGTGTAGGAGGAAATCAGAAAAAGATCGATGTAGTCAAAGACCAAATCACTTATCCGGCCATTGACCCGGCCTATTGGCGTCCATCCGTACAGACAGTGGACATTGCCAACAAGGTAAACCTCAGCAACGGAGTTGCCTATCACTGTACGAACTTGAAGATTCCGAATCACGAAGTCATTTACCGTGTGAAGTCTGTATTCCATCAATATTGGAATGCAATGACCCCACAGCAACAAGAAGAATATTTCCAATGGGAAAATTGGACTCTTCCTGCTATCGTAGAAAATGCCCAAAGCGAATTCCAATTATCTACAGAGTTGCCCACCATGTTATATCACGTATTGACAGCCATTCCGACAGAAGAGGCTCACCGCGATTCATTGATGTGTAGTGTCACTTACGATGGATTGATATACAATACAGAAACCGGACAACTTGCCGAGTGTAACCTTCCGGCCGGTGAATACTACCTACGTATGGGCTTCAAGCATTCGCTCACCTATTCGCTCAGCATCTATTTCAACGACTCCTTGTTGATGAAAGACATCTGTATGTATGCTACCGGAAGTAATTTCCACTTCGATCGTGGAGCTGCCAGTGAGGTGCCACACTATGGAGAGGGTACCATTGCATACGGCGAAGGATTCAATCCGGACGATTGGATGGAACTGGATCCCAAAGCCATTGCTTACGACACAGACGGATATACCGTAGGAATTGTCAACTTGAAGCAAAACGGAAACTTCAAGATAAAAGTGGAATCGTTTGATGAATCATACCTTTATATACCGACAGACACAACCAATTGGGCTGCCCCGCGTAATAATAAAAACGTAACTCAGTTGATGATGTACCACTGGTGTTTGCGTCCGACCCTTAAGAACTATTAATAAGTTGCTATCATGAAGAAAATCAATATAATGTTGGCTGCGTGCAGCTTGGCGTTAACAGCCTCTGCCCAGCAATATGTCATCAAGACACAGATTAAGGGAACGGACAACCGTCCCATAGCCGGTGCAATGGTTTCCATTCCCGATATCAATGCTTCGGTCGTAACGGATGAAAACGGATGGTTTGAATTGAAAACCGACAGTAAGAAATCATACTTACAGATTCAAGCCGATGGTTTTTATACCCAGGAACTTCCTTTGGGATACCTGATTAAAGAGAGCAAAGAGAAGAATTTCAAAGTTACCCTCGTTCCGGAAAGCGAGTACCTCTACAACGGTTATACGGTTACTCCGTATGGAACCATTCATACGAACGAGAAGTTCGCTTCAACCGCAACGTTGGAGAACAAAGATTTCTCTGAAAACCTCTCCATCTCGGCAGCCGGTCGCGATGGTCTGTCCGGATTACAGACGATTGAGAAAGGAGGTATGCCGGGTGAAGGAGCTTACATGAATATCCGAGGTGTACACAGTATCATTGCCGAAAACAATCCGTTATTGGTAATCAACGGAGTTCCTTTCTTGAGCAATCAAGGGGTATCCGGTGTACTCAACGGCTATTCGCGCGACCTGCTCTTCGCTTACAGTCCGAGAGATATCAAAAGTATCTCCGTACTGAAAGGAGCCGATGCAGCCATGTATGGTTCATTGGGTTCCAATGGTGTAATTCTGATTGAGACGGCCCAACCAACGTCCGATAACTTGAATACACGTATTTCGTTCAGCGGACAATATGGTATCAACATTGCACAAAAGTCATTCCCCGTCATGAACTCGCAACAATACCGTACCTATTTGCAGGACATCGGTATGACACGCTACTCCAACATGACCCACTTGACACAAGATTATCCGTTCTTGCAAAACAGTACGAACTACTATTCCTATCTTTTCAATGAGAATACCGATTGGACCAATGAAATTCAGCGTACTTCGTTTTCAACCGAAAATATCTTCCGTGTAGAAGGTGGTGACGAAATTGCGAAGTATAACATTTCGTTCGGCTATACCAAAGACGAAGGTGTTGTTCGCAACACAGGAACAGACCGTTTCCATACGTTGATTGGTTCAAACGTATTGGTCAGCCGCAAAGTAGACATCTTTACCAATGTAAGTTTGGCTTATGTAACCAGCAAGTTACAAAACCAAGGCTTGGCATTGGAAACCAATCCGACATTGGCTGCATTCCACGCCATGCCTTTGCTTAGTCCTTACAAGAAACAGGATGACGGTTCATACCTTGACCTCTATTCTACTTACAACGGTTGGAATGTAAACAGCAATCCTTACCATGCATACGACAACGTCAGCAACCCGTTGGCCATTGTCAATACTGTAGAGGGCAAAGACAAAATATACGATGTCAACATGCGTATCGGTTTGAACTACCGTCCGAACAACTACTTAAAGTTCACTGCGCTCTATAGTTTGTATTACAATTATACGGAAGAAACTCTCTTCGTTCCCGGTGTGACCGATCAGGCCATTGTTCCTCAAGTATATGGAACCGGAAAGAACAAAGTAGCAATGGGAGTAAACAAGCAGTTGAACAACTATTTTGCTTTGAACGGAGAATACAACCGGACATTCAACTCTGTACACAAATTCAGTGGATTGGCTTCTGCCCGCGTGATGCTGAAGAACATCGAATACGATTATGCATCCGGTTACAATACGGCCAACGACTTCTATCAGACATTGGATCAGACACAGGACGAGAAGTATATCGGTGGTGAAAACATTGAATGGAACTACATGAGTTACCTACTTCGCGGCGATTACACTTACAACCATTTGCTACGTGCTTCTGCCGGCGTAACGATTGACGGAACCAGTGTATCAGGTGCCGATGCTCCTCGATTCGGAGTATTCCCTTATGCCGGAGTTACATTCATGGCTGCCAATACCGGTGCGTTGCCCAACTGGATTAACCAATTGAATGTTTCAGCCGAGGCCAGCATGAGTGGAAACAGTCGTTTCTCTGCCAACTACGCCAAGAACTATTACATGAATAAGAACTTCTTGAATTTGGGAACCATCAACCGTTCCAATGTTCCGAACGGTAAATTGGAATGGGAAAAGAAAAAACAATTGGATTTGGGTCTCAACCTCTCCATGTTCTCCGGTAAAGTAGACTTGGGCGTTAACCTATTTGCCAGCCAAGCATACGATTTGTTACTAAACAGCGACATCTCCGAGGTATATGGCTCACCGGTTTACTACGACAACCGTGCCGAAATATCCGGCAAAGGTATGGAAGTTTCTCTCCGCCTGAACCCTATTCATACCAAAGACTTTGATTGGGTAATCTCTGCAAATATGGCTACGGTCAAAAACAAGATAGAGACGTTGGGAGGTCAAGACGAGCACATCCTTACCTATACCGCTTATAACAACGATGATGCAGCCGTACGGATGCAAGTGGGCGAATCACCTTATCAGTTCTACGGTTATAAAACAGAAGGCGTCTACTCTACGACCCAAGAAGCTACAGAGGCAAACCTCACCTCAAAATACGGTACGAAATACCAAGCCGGTGATGTGAAGTTTGTAGACATGAACGGGGACAAGGTCATTGACGACAAGGACCGTGTGAACCTTGGTTCGGCACAACCCGACTTCTTTGGCGGATTGAATATGATGTTCCGTTACAAACAATTCTCATTGCAAGCTGACTTCGGATACTCAATCGGTAACAAGGCATACAATGCTACCCGGCGTCAGATAGAGTCTATGAACAACTTCCACAACCAGTCTACGGCAGTTCTGAACCGTTGGCAGGTTGAAGGTCAAGAAACAAACATGCCGCGTGCAGCCTACGGAGACCCTTCCGGCAACAACCTTTTCTCTGACCGTTGGATAGAAGATGCCGACTACGTGAAGTTGCGTAGCATCAAATTGGCTTACCAATTCGAAAACCTCTTCTCGTTTGTGCGTACAGGCTCGGTATATTTGGTAGGAGAAAACCTCTTCTCATTAACCAAATACCTCGGTTCTGACCCCGAGTTCGCCTATTCTTACGATGAAAGCATGCGCGGTTTCGATTATGCCAAATTCGCCATGCCGATTACAGTAAAAGTTGGATTTAACTTAAACTTCTAAGAACAGATATGAAACGTAATAGTATATATTTCCTTGCTATGTTGGGTGTCGGTACGGCACTCACCATGCAATCGTGCGATGATTTCTTTGAAACCGATCCCAACAACATCATCAACACCGATGACTATATAGCCAAAGATGATGAGATGTACAAAGGTTTTCTGGGTATTTACACTCGGATGCAAGAGGCCGGAGACCATTCCATCTTCTTGACCGATACCCGTTGCAGTGTACTGGAAACAACCGGAAACGCTCCGGTAGCATTGCAAAACATCTACAATTACGAAGAGACCGATGGCAACGAATATGCCGACCCCACATGCTACTATTCCGTAGTCATTGCCTGCAATGACTACATTAAAAAGATGGATGAATATCGTCAAAGAGTGGGCGAAAGCATGAGCGAAAAGTCTGATAGTAACTATGTGGCTTTGTTAAGTAGCACCATTCGTATTAAAGTTTGGGCTTACTACATGTTGGGGCGCATCTACGGTGAAGCCTATTGGTTTGATGACGCGTTGACTGAGCTGACCGACCTCAACAATACCGAAGTCTTTACCAAATGCAACATGCAGCAACTTACTGAGAAGTGTATCTCATTATTGGACAACGGTATCATGGTAGGCAACGATCTCATCGCTTCCAATATAAAGATGGATTGGGTAAAATGGCTTGATGAAGAGTTTCAGGACGAGAATCTTTACGGATATTGGCAATACCTGACTCCGCCTTACGAATTGCTACGTGCCGAATTGGGTTCCTGGAGATGCAGTTACCTGGATGATGAAGCAGCCAAAAGTGAATGGCTTTATATCCGCGACTTGTTGCTGAACTACATGTACGGCATTCACACCGGAACAATTAAAGTACCGGGTATAGACGATTCTCCCAACACCGATGCAGGCGAGCCGGACGAGCGTGATGGAGTGTACCAAATCGGTATTCAATTGCAAAGCGACATGAGCCGCGTGTACAGCAAAATCTTTGCCAGCGAACAGGTGGGTCAGAAATTCCAATTGGTCAGCGGTATCATGTACGACTACGACAACCACCAACGCAACCGTTTGGTACAATATTTTTGTCCCACATGGCCGGCAGCCGGTGAGGGTTACTTCTTAAAACCTTCGGAATATGGCAAAAGTTGTTATGCTGAAGGTGACATTCGGGGACTTACGCAAAAAATGGTCATGAACACACTCGGAGGAGAAGAGTGTATCACCAAGTATTACTATTTCTACGATGAAAGCCGTACATTCAGATATTTAAAAACCAATATCTTTGAAATACAACCCACCATCGTAACGTTCCGAGGACACGACTTCCATTACCTCTTGGCCGAAGCCGAAAATCACTTGGGAAACTGGCAACAAGCACGTGCCTTGCTCAACGGTGGATTGACCAACGAGTTTGTTGAACGTCCCAGTTTTATTGAAGGTGATACATTGCCGACCGGATGGGCGCCGCAATACATCACCTGGTTTGGCGAAGCCGGAGGTTATGGTAACAACGGTCTGGCAGGTTCTGCACGTGGAAACTACCACGATCTCGGTACGCCGGAAGAGTATGCCAGCGAAGCCGAACGTATCAAAGCATACGACCTTGCCATCGCAGATGAACATTTGTTAGAGTATGTGGCAGAAGGCAAGTCCTACAGCTACCTCTGCAAGATGGCAGAGCGTTACAACGATGCTGACATCATAGCAGACCGCATCGCACCCAAGTACGAACCAATAGGAAAAGCCGGTAAAGTGCGGGCAGCCTTGCAAAACAATTACTTCATCCATTGGAATCTGGAGAAGTAAGAGGATTCATTAAAGGGAGATGTTTCCTAGAGTGAAACGATTATCTCCCTTTAACTCGACAAAGATGTCCTAAGAAGAAACTATATTATTAATCAATTTATGTATAACTTTAATTTTTCAGAATCATGAAGAAAAGTACATTATGCGCCCTCGCGCTTACATTGTGCGTACCTTTCACAGCCATGGCAGACTGGACGAAAACTGCAACAGACAAGACTTCGTTCATGGAAGCATGGAACAGTCTGGAAGGTGCAGGAAACACCAACACCATCATTTGTGATTGGGTCGGTGAAGTGAACATCGGTAACGTTGACATACCGACCGGTGGTAAGATTGTTGTAACCAGTAACCAAACAAAGTACGATGACATGCCTCAGTTGCTCTGCGGCATGAACGGACAGGAGATGACTGACAACAACGACCTCCGTCTCTTCTTCAGCAACATAAGTTTGCAATATCGTGCCGGAAATGGAGCTACCTCCGGACAGATTTTCTATTGGAGCAACAAATATTGTCCGGTAGACTCTTTCGTTGTTCGCAACTGTGAGATTACCAACATTGCCCGTTCGTTCTATCGTTCGGTTCCGAAACAAGATACGGTACGCGATGAAAATGGAGTGCCCATTTCTACCGGAGTAGATGCAGCAGGTAAACCGACATACGATGGTAACACATTCTATGTAGACGGAAGTATCATCAACTACTTTGAGATGAGCGACTGTAAGGTACACAAGAACATGATCAGTGCCGGCAATAACTGGCCGTTGATTTACTTGGGACAGACTCCGAAGTACATGATCATCAAGAACAACACCTTCTTCGACATGCCTTACTGTAAGTACCTCTATCAGATGAACTACATCACCGACCCCTCCGGTTTGGGTATCAACACCGAGTTTGTATTTGAGAATAACACGGTAGCCATTGGTGCCGGTGGCGGAGGTTCGCCTTTCCAATTGCTGAATCCGGGCGGTTACCTTGGTCCTCAGAGCAAGTATTTCATCAACAACAACATCTTGGCCGTACCGACTTACGAAAGCGAATACATCACTGTAGATGCAACCGGCACACACCAACCGAAAATCTTAAGTGCAACTTACGGTATGGTTATCGGTAAGAACAACGTAATCGATGGATACAACACATGGAATTCCGGTAACAACAAAGTTGAAACAGTGGAAAGCTGGCTTTATGCTGACACTTTGGGTAACTACACTGCTGCTGACGTAAACCTTACTTGGGGCGAAAGTGAAACATTCGCTTCTCCTACAACCGGAGATTTCAGCATTTTGAAAAGCAATCCGATGATGACAATGGGAGCAGAATATGACAAAGCTACCACAATGCCTACCGGTAATGTAATGCCTATCGGTCCGGCATGGTCATACGTAGATGAATTCAAAGTAAAAGCAGAAATCAATGTAACCATTGAAGGAAGCCCGTTCATCACTTACTCCATCGCTCCGGAAAAAGATGCATACTACAAAGGCGATGAAATCACCATCACCCTCAACGATCACAACTCTTACTACCGTACCCTTAATACCTTCAAGGGTTGGGAAGACGGCAGCACCGACATCGCTCGTAAGCTTGTTTTGAACGATGCCAAAGTCAACCTTTCCGCTACATTCGAAGAGACTGTTGACTACATTTCTGTATTCGACTTCCCCGGTTTCTCCGGAAACGGAAACATCGAGTCATACAAAGCTGACATGTACTACGACAACAACCCGCTTTACCAAGCTACCGTTAAATTGGCCACTTGGGACAAAGATCTCCAGAACTACAAAGACTCTGTGATGCAGACCCGTGCAGGTAAATTTGCTGAAATAGATGCAGAACAACGCATGAACATTCTTTCTCGCCGCACTCCGTTGGCTGATAAATTAGAGAAGAAGTTCAACTACGTATACATGCAACTTTGCACCAAAGGATTTGCCAATGTGAACGTTTCTTCTTACGTAGGAACTGATAACTGCGCAAACTCTGTACAATTGCTGCAATACTCTCTCGACAGCCTCAATTGGGAAACTTTCGCTCAAGTGAAATTGGAAGAGTATATGAAATGGTACGAATTGGCCGGAACATTGCCTGCTGCTGCTGAAAACCAAGATACTGTATACGTTCGTTGGATTGGTGATGCTGAGTCTGAACCGATTGTTCACCCCATTACAACTTGGGAAGCAGGTGATGCATTTGAATACATCGGTAACATCCTGGTAACTTACGGTGGAAAAGCCGGTATCCAATATCCGGCATGGGCTTGGTTTGCTACTCCGACCTACTCTGTAGAGCCCGGACAAGTAGAATCTTCTGTTCCGGGAATCTCAATGCAGTTCGGTGTGGAAGGTGCAGCTGAAGATGCCGGTAAGACATGGGGTGTAAGTGCCTACGAAACTACTTTCGAAAGCGGTTACAAAGTAACAAACTTTGTTGGTGGTAACGGCGTAAATCCGAAACCTTACGGAATCGACAAAGTTCCGACTTACGGTACATTCTACAAGTTCACTACTACTGAAGCCGGAACATTGACAGCTTATGTAAACTGCAGTCCGTCTAAAAACCTCTACTTCTATGAAGAGGGTGGAAATGCATTCAGCTACACTGAGATAGACGGAACAGTCATTACTTACGATGGAGTTGTATTCCAAAACGTAGAAGTATTGAAAGCTAAATTGCCGCTCAAGGATGATGGCGTTTCATACGACAACTATCGTGGTGCATTGGCTCCGGTTCAATTGGAAGCAAACAAGACTTACTACCTCTACTGTTCAGGTTCTAAGTTGGGTCTCTTCGGATTCACTTTCGAATCTGCATCCGGTATCGAAGAGTCTGAAATTGCTCCGGTTCAAACCGAACTTGACTTGAACGCTCCGATCTATGACTTGACCGGTCGCCGCGTAGTGAACCCGGTGAAGGGTATCTACCTCCAGAACGGTAAGAAGTTCATCGTGAAGTAATTCGAACATGTAATATCTAAAAAGCCTGTGTTACTTTCTGCTAACGCAGGCTTTTTTTAGAAGAAAAGACTCTTCCATGTTCTATCTTCAATTGCGAGATTGGCTGGAAAAAGTATCTTAAGATAAATGACAAAGTATCTTAAGATAAATGGCAAAGTATCTTAAGATAGTTGAGTAAGTATCTTAGGATACTTTATAATAGCAATTACTTAAATAAAGAAAAAACAACCAAAACAATGAGAATACAATTACTCCGTAAAGTTTTCTCCTGCTTATTGGGCTACCTGCTACTAGGCGGAACAACTTTCGCCCAAACAGAGAAGCAACCGGCATTTCCCGGAGCTGAGGGATTCGGCCGGTATGTAACCGGTGGACGTGGCGGCGCTGTTTACCACGTTACCAACCTTGAAGACAGTGGAACGGGTTCGCTCCGTTGGGCCTTGTCGCAAAAAGGAACAAAGACGATTGTCTTTGATGTATCCGGAACCATACACTTGAAGTCAGCCCTGTCTGTAAGCAACGGGAATGTGACCATTGCCGGACAAACGGCTCCGGGAGATGGTATCTGTATCGCAGACTATCCATTCACAATCAACGCCAGCAACGTCATTATCCGCTTCATGCGTTTCCGCCTTGGAAACAAGAACGTGGCTTACCACGAAGGCGATGGTTTGGGATGTCTCGACCAAAAGAATATCATGATAGACCACTGTTCGGTCAGCTGGAGCGTAGACGAATGTTTATCGGTTTGCGGTTCAACCGACTTCACTGTACAATGGTGTATCGTCAGCCAAAGTATGTACAATGCCGGACACTCCAAAGGAAATCACGGATACGGCGGTAACTGGGGAGGTTCGGGGGCATCTTACCACCACAATCTGGTAATCCATCATGGAAGCCGTACCCCGCGTCTCGGACCGCGCTACACAACTCAGTTGGATGAACGCATGGACATGCGTAACAACGTCATCTACAATTGGAGCGGTAACGGATGCTACGGCGGTGAAGCCATGACCGTGAACATTGTAGATAATTACTACAAACCGGGACCTGCTACGCTGAAACGTAGTACAGCCATTCAACAACGCATTGCCGGCATCGGTATCCGTACCGAAGAGTATGTACAAAACTATCCGGATTACAAACCAACCAAACATATTTGGGGAGACTTTTACGTTGACGGAAACGTAAACGCAACTTACAGCGCCGTTACCAACGACAACTGGGCATACGGTATCTATCCGCAAATCAACGGAGCGAACAACGACTACCTCTACAATGCAACAGTAAGAGACACCATGAAGTTGACCGAGCCGATGGATTTTGTATACGTAACAACGCATACAGCAGAAAAGGCATACGAAAAGGTATTGGATTATGCCGGAGCAAGCCTTTCACGAGACTGGGTGGATACGCTCATGGTGTACGATGCACGCTACGGTAAAGCGTCTCATACCGGAAGCGGACTCTCGAACCAACCGGGAATCATCAATTCGCAAGAGGATAACAAACCGGCCAACGCCGGAGACGATTGGAGTGCATGGCCCCTCCTGGAAAGCAAACCATGCCCCATTGATACGGACCAAGACGGTATGCCCGATGAATGGGAAACTGCCAACGGGTTGAATCCTAACGATGCAAAGGATGGAAACAACGTAAACGAAGAGGGATACACCATGCTTGAAGCTTACATGAACAGCCTCGTTGCCCACATCATGGAAGGCGGATTGGCTGACGGAGAAGCATTGGGATATACCCTCGAAGACGAAAATGCAGGAAAAGGTGCACCCGTCACCATTGCCGCATCAACCTCACTGGACGGATGGACGTTCCAAAACGGATACAGCATCACCACCGGAAAAGGATATGCTACCGGTAAAGAGGACGGTATCAAGTATTCACGCGGACAAACCTACACCATCAACCTTCCGGATGGGGTGAAGGTTACAGCTGTTGACTTCAGCGGATATTGCAACTATGCTGATGCAGACGGATACCTGGATCAATTGGGAAACAACACCTATGGAAGCGGAGAATACGTATTCCCCAGAAAGGACAGCAATGGAAACTACGTATTGACTTCGCACAGCGTCAAACTTCCCGAACCGATTGAGGGAAGCATGCCGGTGAAGTTCAGCGGACAACAAGTGGTTATGGCCATGACTCTTTGGGTACAAACTCCGGGAGCCTCAGCTGTTACAGCCGTGCAAGTTCCTGTCCGGGAATATGTCGATGTATATACGGTTTACGGCATGCTTGTTCGCAAAGATGTCTATTACAAACATGCACTTAATGGTCTACCTTCGGACTTCTACATCGTAGGAGGAAAGAAGGTGTATTGGCGTAACAAATAAATGATAGCGAATCTTATATCGAACAGACATAAAAAAGGATTCAGTCTCCTTGGGAATAGTAAAAACGAACTTTTGGACAGAAAAAGCCGGAATACTGTTTTTAAACATATAAAAAGATTCTAAACATCAGGATATAAATGCGTACCTTTGCAGCGTTATCCTAATAAAACAATCTTTTTACCTTAAAAAAAGAGACTAATACCTATAATTATCGAAGACGGAGACCTTGTGAAAAGTCTCCGTCTTTTTTTTGTCTTAAAGAATAGGATGTTAAAGACCGACAATGGAAATAAAGAAACTTACCGTTCCAAAGAAATCCCGATATCGCTGATACCTTTTAGCATCCCGTTCATACAATGATTCAATCGAACCAAAGGAGAACATGCCCCCTTTCGGACTTCAATCTCTTTAAAAGGTACTTGCAGTTGATAGAGACCGGAAAGCCCGACTCCCTGTATGGTTCCTCGTTCATCGACCAATTGACAGTGTAATGTATCAACCATCCGGTGAACAGAGTCTACCAAGTTATGCTGTACCACGAGCCACAAATCTTGATACGGATAATCCACCGTATAGCGCACCTCTACATTCATCATATAACGGTCCTGCGACAAGGAGTCCAACGCAAAGATCAAGGTATCTCCTGAGGACCATCCATCAACATGGACTGTTTCGCTCCGATGATACACTCTTGTTGGAGGCAAACATGCGACCAATAAACAGCATACTATTCCTGCAAGGATTCCGGTAGCCAATCTCATAGGTTACTTCTACTGTACCTTTTTAGTTATTCTCTCCGGAAGGTTTGTGCTCTCCCTCTTGTTGGGCCGGTTTATCAATCGGAACATTGGGGCTATTTCCATTAGTACCTCGATTTCCTCCCTTTTTCTTCTTTCTGTTTCCGGAAGGTTTGTTATTTCCATTAGC
>JAFUNW010000167.1 GCA_017472905.1 Bacteroidaceae bacterium | reverse complement strand
TTTTAACTTTTAATTTTTAATTCACTATGTATAGTGCTAAAGATTTTAAAAAAGGACAACCGCGTTGGTGTCCGGGTTGTGGCGACCATTTCTTTTTGGCCTCTCTTCACAAGGCTATGGCAGAATTGGGCATTGCACCTCATGAAACAGCAGTTATTTCCGGTATCGGTTGTTCCAGCCGCTTACCATATTATATGAATACCTACGCCATGCAGACGATTCATGGTCGTGCTGCGGCTATTTCAACCGGTTTTAAAGTTGCTAATCCGGCCATGAGTGTATGGCAGATATCGGGTGACGGTGACGGTTTGGCTATTGGAGGAAATCATTTTATTCATGCTGTACGTAGGAACATTGACATTAATATGATTTTGCTTAATAATCGCATTTATGGACTGACTAAAGGACAATATTCACCGACATCCGAGCGTGGTTTTGTCAGCAAGTCTTCGCCCTATGGTACGGTAGAGGATCCTTTCCGTCCGGCAGAACTTTGTTTTGGTGCTCGCGGACGTTTCTTTGCTCGTGCAGTTGCTACGGATGCGGCAGGTACGGTAGATATACTTAAAGCCGCAGCCAACCACAAGGGAGCTTCGGTATGTGAGATTCTTCAAAACTGCGTCATCTTCAATGACGGTACACACGAGTCTGTCTATACCTCTGCAGGACGTGCCAAGAATGCTATTTATCTGGAACATGGTAAACCCATGATTTTCGGAGAGAACAAAGAGTTTGGTCTCATGCAGGAGGGATTTGGCTTGAAAGTAGTGAAGTTGGGCGAAAATGGTATCACAGAGAAAGACCTTCTCGTACACGATGCACATTGTCAAGACAATACATTGCAATTGAAGCTCGCCCTGATGGAAGGTCCTGATTTCCCCATTGCTCTCGGTGTTATTCGCGATGTGGAGGCTCCCACCTACAACGATGCAGTGCACGAACAGCTCGAAGAGGTATCAGGCATGAAGAAGTATCACAATTTCCAGGAACTTCTCATGACCAACGACATTTGGGAAGTAAAATAGTCTTCCGCGTAGATATAATAATGAATAATACAAAGAGGGCTGCATCTTGTGTGGTGTAGCCCTCTTTACATTTGCCAAGTTTTTCTTTCCCGGTTAAATTGGTAAAGCAATCTTTGAATAGAACTTCAAACACAATAATAAAACAAACAAAAACAATGAAACTCTACAATTCAATATCCTGTCTATTAGCTGTTGTATTTTTGCCGCAAGTAGCCGAAGCGCAATTAAAAGACAGTGTTTTACTTGATAACCTCGTAGTCACCGGTACGCGTCATGAGACGGACGTGCGCCATCTGCCTATGACGGTAACGACCCTTTCTCATGATAAACTGACGGAGCAGCACCGCACCACTATCCTGCCGACACTGAACGAACAAGTACCGGGCCTTTTTACGACTAGTCGTGGCGTATTGGGTTACGGTGTGTCAAATGGTGCGGCCGGTGCGTTCACTATACGTGGGATAGGGGGGAGTAGTCCGAATGCCGGTGTGTTGGTGTTGATGGACGGTATGCCCCAATATGCAGGGCTTTATGGTCATTCTATAGCAGATGCTTACCAAACGATGTTGGCCGAACGGGTGGAGGTGCTTCGCGGCCCGGCTTCGTTGCTTTATGGGTCCAATGCTATGGGTGGAGTGGTAAACATCGTTACCCGACAGATGAAAGAGGATGGAGCAAAGACTCATGTACGCCTTTCGGCCGGTTCTTACGGTACAATGCAAGGAGAGCTGACCCAACGGGTACGTAAGGGCAAGTTCAGCAGTATCATTGGGTTGAACTTCGGACGCACAGATGGTCATCGGGCGGACAATACCTTTGAACAATATGCAGGATTTCTCAAACTTGGATACGACCTCAACGAACGCTGGCAGGTTATGGGCGATGTGAATATCACCCATTTCGATGCAGAGAATCCGGGAGAGGTGAGTGCTCCTCTTATTGATAATGACCAACAGGTGACACGCGGTGCGGCTTCTGTCAGTCTGACAAACCGTTACGAAAATACCTCGGGGGCTATCCGCGCTTACTACAACTGGGGACACCATGAAGTGAATGATGGTTATTCGGTTGGGGAAACTCCGCTAACCTCACTCTATATGCATGATGACCTGATGATGGGAGTTTCGCTCTACGAGTCTTTTTCGCTTTTCAGTGGAAATCGCACAACGGTAGGTGCGGACTGGACACATTTTGGTGGACGGGCATGGAATGAAGACCGTCTTTCTCACGCCGAGAGTCTGATTGCCGACAAGACCGAAGATGAATTTGCGGCTTATGTAGATGTGCAACAGCGGTTGGCTGATTGGTTCACCGTCAATGCCGGTTTACGTATTGACCATCATTCGCAGGTGGGTACAGAGTGGGTGCCGCAAGGAGGCTTGGCATTTAATTTGCCAAACGAGGTGGAACTGAAAGCTATGGTAAGCAAAGGATTCCGTAATCCTACCATCAAAGAGATGTATATGTTTCCTCCACAGAATCCCGATTTGAAGTCCGAGCGTACACTGAACTATGAACTCGCCTACAAACAGACAATGCTTGATGGGGACTTGCACGTGGGAGGAAACCTCTTCTATATTACGGGTGAAAATCTCATTATGTTACTTCGCGAAAATGGCCGTCCGCTGAATAAGAATATAGATAAGGTAGAGAATTACGGACTTGAATTATCGGCAGACTATCGTCTCTCTTCCCATTGGAAAATGAATGCCAACTATAGTTTCCTTCACATGGAGCATCCTGTCATTGCAGCACCTGAACATAAAGCGTATGTTGGGGTACATACTCATTATGGCCCTTTAAGCTTTAATACAGGTTTTCAATACATTGCCGGGTTACACACCACCGCAGGTGATGGAGGTAAGGAGGAGGATTTTCTTCTGTGGAATCTTACGGCCAACTACCGTCTTTCTTCTTCAGTAACCTTCTTTGCCAAAGGCGAAAACTTGTTGGGGCAATGTTACGAGATTAACTATGGTTTCCCCATGCCTGGAGCAACCTTCATGGGTGGTGTGAGTGTGGAGTGGTAAGGCGTACGAGAATTTTATGTGCTAAATATGCCAATTGAATTTTGATAGTAGGATATATTCTTATTTATGGGTGTCCGGTAAACAGATATAAGGTGTTGTTCTCTTACGTTTTAAAGGTCGATAAGCCTCTTTATGTCCACTCTCGTTTTGTCATCCTGAGCGGAGCCTTTGGCGAAGTCGAAGGATCTTAGAGTATAGCGAGAGAGACCGTCAGTAAATCTCAGAGATCCTTCGACTCCGTAAACTCCGCTCAGGATGACAGAGACGTTATGGGGCTAAAATGAACCGGAAATGAAGTCGAATCGTGGAATCGTATTCCGAACTGCAATGATTACAAATGTTAGCCGGATACCAATAATTCTTATTCAATTGGAAATTGAGTCAGCTCGAACTAAAGATGCATCTGGTACAAAAAAATGAAAGCGGCTTCGATAATTAATGAAGTTGCTTTCATTTTTTTGTTTATCAAGTTTATGAAAAGAGGGAAACCAAACGGTCTCCCTCTTTTGTAAATATTACTTTGCTAAAATGTTTAACTTCATACTCTTTACTTGGTTGTTCACGACAATTTGCAACGGGTAGATGCCGGAGGGCAAACCGGAAATGTCGAGCTTATTTCCTTGAGCGGAAACAAGGAGTTGTCCGCTTAGGTCATAGAGTGTGAGACTTTGTATCTTCTCTCCTTCAACGAGGACGAAACCTTGCTCTTGTGTTAATGTCAGGTGAAGAACTGTCTGCTCGTCTATTTTGTCGGGCCCGATGGTGAAGAAAGAGGCTCCTCCATCTACTTTCCCTTTTACTTCATAATGAACATCCACATTCATGCGATGCGATGTTTTGGCATCGGACGGGAATTGGTAGGTAAAGGATGGGGTTGTCAGTAACGTTTCGTTGACTTTCTTGGCATCGATGCGTACATCGTAACCCAAGATGGGGAGTTCCTTCTTCTCTACAGATGCGATGACCATACCCATCATCCAGTTGCCATACATGGAGGCTTGATTTATGGAAGAATAGCTGGCTCCTTCGTTGAGCGAATAGATATCGGAAATGCCGGTAAAAGGCATTTGACGGTCCAGACCTAAAGGTGCAGTTCCCGGAACCACGTCATAGCAGTCGAGTGCAAGACGGTAATCAATACCGGATTTCAAAGTGATAGGTTCGTCAAGGTAGACTGTATTCCATGTATTCAACACATATTCTTCAACAAACAGAGTAGAAACATTCTCTTCTCCGGCATAGAGGAAGAAAGTAAACTCTGCATTGGCCAAGGGATAGAATCGGAATGCTTTGATTTGATAGCCGTCATATCCTTTTAGCTTTTCTTGTCCATAAATAGCTGCGGCCATGTATCCGTAGTTGCTGTCGGTTGGTCCGACTACTCCACCTTGTGTTTCTCCTTCAGCATAGGTGATATGTGTTTCGTCATCGTCAACCGGAACGTCCCACCGGGCCACGATGCTGTGTGTGTCGGTCAAGGCTATTTTGGGGTTATTAATAGCTTTATAGACCAGTTCATTGGCTGTAACATCAATTGTTGTTGCTGTTGCCGGAGAGATACGACCATCGGAATAAATGGCTTTCACTGCCAACGTGTGTGTGCCTTGTGGAAGTTCATGGGCGATGTAAGTAAGTTCGTTTGTCTCTCCCAATTTCGCTTCTCCGTTATAGATTTCATAGCGACTTATTTCGTCAAGATTATCTTTCAACTCCTGTGGTGTAGCCAATATTGCGTTTATAGCCCAGGATGAGTACACTTCGTAGGAATTCTTTTGTGCATCATCATACAAGGAATAAAAATCCTTTTCCTCCAAAAGTCGCAAAAGGTCGCTGTATCCGGGACGTGCTTCTCCATTTATCTCTCCGATTACATTGTATGATGTTTCTGTTTGAGATACATCAACTGCAATAGCAATATAGAGGTCAGCGTTTGTAGGAAGTTCTATTGCTTCGTTGAGTTTTACACTGTTTTGAACCCCATATTGCAACGTTTGTGTCACCGGTTGAGTGTAAATAAGTTCTGTCGATTCTGTTCCGATAGCCTTTTTATAGATGTTGATAGTCCATTGTTGTTGAGCACTCATCGGATAAAAAGAGACACTATGGAGCAGATGGTCTTTGTATAAAGCCATTTCTGCCGCATCAAATCGTATGGCCACTTCAAAAGAGTTGTTACCTCCTCCGAATCCGATTACAGAGGCTTCTTCCGGATAATATCCTTTAACCGCCAAATTGCTTTGAGGAGTTTGCCACATTAAGAGGACATCATCCAATCCTTTTTGACGGGCAAAGAGAGAGCGTGGAGCAGATGTTTCCCGAGAAGGTAAAGTCAGTTCGATAGGAGAAGATGCTGTAGATTCTCCCTCCGGATAGACAGCCGTAACACTATAGGAATAGGTTCCTTCGGTTAGGTTTGTATCCCAATAAGCTGTTTCGCCGATAGGTGTACTGTTTACTTTCACTCCGTTGCGATATACATTGTATCCAACTATTTCGTCCATTCCGGCCAAAGGCTTTTTCCATTGAAGACGGGTTGCACCTACATCTTTCAGTCCGGTAGCTTCCAATTGAACGGGCGGACGGGTTGTCAGGTTTTCATCTAATTTTACAACCATTGTGCGGGTAGCACCAATGGTGTCGTAATAGAGTACTGCAAAGGTGTTCTCATCGCTAGAGATTCCTTGTCCTCTCCTCAGATGGCGGGAGGCTTCATCCAATGGCATGATGACCTCCTGCTCATCAATATTTACTCCCTTCTCTTCCAAATAGTCCTCCAAATAACGTGTTTTCCCATCCTTAAAGATAATGGCCCGTTCTACGTAAGTGCCATCCAGTTGTTCGTAGCCAACGATGGTTCCGTTATCCGTTATGTCAAATACATCGAAATTATAAGGGTCACGAGTGATTGTCGGCATACCGGTTTTTTCTCCGGTTTCCAGATTATAGAGTGCCAAAAGTCCCATATTGGAACTATTAGGGTCTGTTATCTGATCGGCCGGTATATCATAAAAACTCTCCCAATAAAGCAAGTATTTTCCGTTGGGAGAAAACTTTCGTCCCGAACACCAAGCATCGCTTAAACGTTCATCCATCAAAAGCGAATCTCCCTTGCCTACTTCCCAAAGGGTTGCAACACGAGCGCTTTCGGAATTTCTTGTGATAGACCATCCGGCTGCCCGTTGTCCATCTTCTGAAACGGTGTAAATCATACCGTCATATCCGGTTCCTCCAAACGTATGGGCTACTTTGCCATCTTCCCAGATAATGGGGATGCAGACACTTTCCTTGTCATTATACGCTCCGGCTATATATCTTCCGTTCTGACTGATGGCATAGGCATATCCCACCTCTTCATTGGACGAAACCGGTGCATTGTTGATATTAGGTAAGTGATGCCAACTGCCATCTTTCCAGTATCCGGCAGTATATGCCGGTGCACCGTTGCTTGTGGCCTCCTTGTTGTCAAACGAACCTACTACTATTCCATCATTGGAGACTGCATTGGCTTCAGAAAAACAATCTCCGCTACTCAATAATATGGTCTTGTTATTTTCTATATCCCATCGAAAGGCATAAAATTGATTGGCTGCATCGATGTATGTGCCACAAGCCCATTTCCCGTTTGTAGATAGAGCTGTCACTTGATAGTCCGGTAGGGTGTGCAAAACCAGTGGCCCGGTCTTTTGTGCACATACGGGTAATGTTCCCAGTAAAATGGCGAAACAGAAAGCTTTTAATTTCATATTCATTCGTGTTTTTGTATAAACTCGTTAAGTTTCTTACAAGGAGTCTTCTTTTAGGAGTTAAAGGGAGATAAAAGGAGATAGTCGCTCCGCTCTTTGGGGAGATAAGGGCCAAATGATAGGCTTTTATCTCCTTTTTTGCTCAAGTAAACTTCTCCTCCCACTTGTCATCCTGAGCGAAGTCGAAGGATCTTCTTGCTTTTTAGGAGTTAAAGGGAGATAAATGGAGATAGTCGCTCCGCTCAAGAAACTTCTTCTTTATTTTCTCACTTTAACGGATTGTACCTCATCGTCAGTCTTCACTTTTACCAGATAAATTCCTGCCGGTAAGTCATTCAGATTGGCTTCGGTTACATTCTTTATCTCTTTCAACAATGCGCCTTGAGTGTTGTAAACTGTAATGTCTGCATTCTCTGTAACGTGGATTGTACCATTCTCTACCGTTATTTTGCAGTCAGCGGCGAGTTGCTCAACTCCGGCAGCAGCTGCGGCATCGATGGTTACCATTGTGCTGTTCGATTTACCTAAGGTATAGACTGTTTGGATATAGAGATTGACTGTACCTGTGTATCCGGCTTCTATTTCAAAAGTCGTGGTATTACCTTCGGTATTTGCATTTTCTGCTGCTTTCATATTTTCCAGCATGACGCTATAGCGCAAGAATCCCAATTCTTCATTTTCAACTCCGGTTGGTGCATCCCACTCTATCGTAGCATAATAGATTCCGTTTTCCTTGCGTGCAGAGATACATCTGATTTCGCTTACTGCCGGAAGCTCGGTGAAATGCGTATGGCGAACTACATTCGAGATGTCCAATGCTGTTTCAGTTTCCTGTAATTCATCGACCAAGATGGTTTGAACATAATAATCGTATGTACCGTTTTTCACATTTTCGTCATTGTAATACAGCTGTCCGTCTTCAGCGGCTTCCGTTGCAAAAAGTCGGGTCAACAATATACCGTGACGGTAAACATCGAATGCAAGTGAACCCGTTACTCCTGCTTCCGGCATGGATATAGCCAGGTTAGCGCTGTTCTTTCCTTCGCCGTTCGTTACGTTTAATGTCGCAGTCATGGTTGTGGCCACATCGCTCATCTCTGTGATTGTATAAGAGATTTCGTTGATCCATTTTCCATCTGACAGCGTTTGGTTTTGTGCTTTTGTACGATTGGTATTTCCGTTGTCGTAGGTGTAGACAGTTCGTGTCTCTCCTTTGTCAAATCCGTAGAACCATTCATGTTTCCAATAAACCATAGCAGTGTCCCCTCCTTCGGGATAATAGGTCCATGTTTCGTCCGATGTCATGACGCTGTCTTTCGAAGCCCATTTCTTTTCTGCGATTTTCCGTCCCTCTTCATCATACGTGTATACTCCGAAATATTGGCTGTCTTCTTGCACTCCGATGCTATGAATTGAATCCGGCTGTCCGAACTCATTAAACGAAGAGTAGGTAATTTCATATAAATTGTAGAAATCGCCGTCATACATATTGTATTGATCCGGTAATTGTTTCATCTCTTTTGTGCGATGTCCCTCAGCGTCATATTCATAGAGGAGGCTGTATCCATTGGCCAAGAAACTCTCTTTGATTAGGTTGCCTTTTTCGTCATATTCGTATGTGATGGTGTCGTTGTTTGCCATGAATGTCGGGTCCGTACCGTCAAATAATCCATATTTTTCGCCGGCAACGGTTGTGAGCAATCCTGCCTCGTTGTAGTGATATGAGGTGAAATATTCTATTTGCCACTCCGATTCTGTTGTTGCTGTGGCATAAGTCAATCCGTAGGTTGCTTCACGTTGTAGTTTTCCTTCGGAGTCATAGAGACTTACTTTGCGATGTGTTATTCCCCCTCGTTCGCCCATGTGGTCTCCGTATGTTTCTACGACCTTCACTTTGCGTGTATCCACTTCGGTTCCGGTTTGATTGTTTTCGGAAGCCTTCCCGTTTTCGGTTGATTTAGAGAAACAAATGCCTACGGCCTCTCCGAGGAATATTGGGGCTGTCAATGATGCATTTTTCAATGTCGGTTCGATTACGATCAATCTTTGTTGAGCTGTGAAATAAAGTTTTCCTTCGTGCATACCCAAAGAACTGCTATAGAACGTAGTACCAACGTTCACTACTGTCTCTTCTACTTCACTAAACACAGTTTGCAGCTCTTTCTCTGCCAAGTTGAATATATAAAGATTCACATAGCTGTTAAACCACGAGGACATGCCGGTTCCTTTGGTCCATTTCGAAAGACCGGTGATA
>JAFUNW010000166.1 GCA_017472905.1 Bacteroidaceae bacterium | reverse complement strand
TATGCCCTCCCGGAGCCAGACGAATGTATTTACCGGTATGACTAAGGTAATCGTCCGACAATTCCGCAATGTGCAAGGTTAGATTATCCTCAGAGGAATAGATGTGATAGGCTTTCCCATCTTCATCCACAAAAACAGTCATGTCGCGCGACATCTGTCCGCCTTTCCAATCACGCCAAACAAAAAGACCTTTCTCCAATGCTTCGTACCAAGTCGGAGTCCACCATTCGGAATATTCGGACAGATTTAGTTTTTGAGCCTCAGCAATCTCCTCTGAAGTCATGTTCATGGGCCATACTTCGGCATGCGGACGGAAAGAGCGAAGAAACGTATATGGTCCCTCCGGAGTTTCACTTATTGCCACACCGCAACGGGCAGCTTCATAACCTCGACCTTTCAACTCCAAATGAAACCACATGACGAATTTATCGGTTTGTCGGTTATAGACCACTTTCGGACGTTCTATGATGCAACCGCGAACAATATCACTCGTCTCTTCTTCACTGACCGGCAAGGCTACCGAAGTATGTTTCCAATGAAGAAGATCGGTCGATGCATAACAATTGACTCCGACCTGCGTAGTAAAACTACGGGGAGTGCGGTGTTCACCAAACCAATAATAGACACCCTCGTGAAGAATGACATTTCCACCATGTGCATTGATGTGTACACTGTCTTCAGCCAACCAAGGTGCACCTAAACGACATTTCGGATAGTCCTCAGCATGAGCAGAAAAGACAAAAAGAGCAAACAAAGAAAGTATCCAATATGGACAGAATAGTTTTAGTTTCATCATATTCATTATATATATATATTAAACGTCTTTGAATCGTAAAAGGGAGTTTCACTCAATCATATACTCGGATATGTTTTCTGCATGCGCATAGCGCACCAATAATTCACGCAAGCGTTCGGTCGCCTCGTTCAAAGAGTTTTCATCTCCATCGTACGCATTGATGATAACAAGCAATCGATGAGTTTCAACAGACAATTTGGTACGTTCATGATCGCTGGTCGGAGTACCAATACCCCCTACAGCATCCCGATAAACCGGCAATCCCTCGATATTCAACACTCCCCGACCGATGCCTTCATAAGGTTCACCGGCTTGACCGATACCTAAGACCAACTTGTTTCCGACTATTTTATCTGCATCAAAGCCTCCGATGGAATATCCGGTCGTAAAAGAAAGCAAATTAATCAGGTCAACCAACGTATCTACCTGATACAACGACAAGCCTCGCAACAACCTGCGACAAAGCGATTCTGCAGACGGACGATAACGGCTCGGATCTTTTCCACAACGCTTATAGGCTTCACGAGTGGCTTGTATGGGTTTCCACTCTTTGATGGTATCAACCGTAAAATCAGAACAATATCTCTCGGAAGCTGTTGCTATCTCTGTCCACAATTCCTCGCTATAAGCCGTATTTACGACAGAAGCAAGCAATGCTTTCCCCTTATATTGCGGACAAATTTTTCTGATTTCATCCGAGCATGATATGTCAAATACAAAATCGGCCATTACTTCTTATTCTTACTTCTATTTATTCCAAGTTATAAATCACCAACAAAAATAGGTATATTTTATTTATTTTGCTACTTTTGCACCAAATAAATGGTCTAAACGAATGAAAAAAGTACTTTTTGTCTGTCTAGGAAATATTTGTCGCTCTTCTTCGGCTGAGGAAATCATGAGACAAGCAATATTAAAAGCCGGCATGGAAAACGAAATCGAAGTAGACTCCGCCGGTATTCTCTCATACCATCAAGGAGAACTGCCCGACAGCAGAATGCGAATACATGCGGCCAGACGTGGATACAACCTGACTCACCGTTCCCGTCCTGTTGTCACGGAGGATTTCTACTACTTTGATTGGATTGTGGGAATGGACGACCGAAACATCGCTGATTTAAAAGAACGAGCACCCAGCATAGAAGCCGAAAAGAAGATTGTACGCATGACGGACTATTGTCAAAACTTAGTCGCGGACCATGTGCCGGATCCATATTATGGTGGAGCTTCCGGATTTGAAAATGTATTGGACATCTTGGAAGATGCATGCCAGGGACTACTGAAAGAACTTTCTAAATAGGACCGGAAAGTTTCAAGTATATAGAAACTCAAACAGATACGATGAGAAAATTATTCTTGATAATAGGGACTTTCGCAACAACACTGTGTTATGCCCAACAATTGAACAAAGGTATCGAATATGCCGTTGAGAGCCGAGCCGTCTGGAGCGATGGAAAAACCTTTGCCCCTTTGTGGTTAACAGCCAATCAACATGGTCTAATATCAGCAAAATCCAGCAGCGGAATTCTCAAAGCTGGAATTTTCAGAAGCAACGAAACAGATAGCTTAAGGAATTGGAAACATGCATACGGATTGGAATTGGCTACCGGATGGAACCACACTTCTTCGTTCATTGTACAACAGGCCTATTACGACCTCTCTTATCGTTGGATGCAGGTCAGCATCGGAAGCAAAGAACGAGCTTCTGAACTGAAAAACGCTCTTTTAAGTAGTGGAGGTATGACTTTTGGAATCAATGCGCGTCCCATTCCACAAGTTCGACTGGAAATTCCTGACTATGTTGCCATACCGGGAACCAAAGAGTGGTTTCATCTGAAAGGACATCTCGCTTACGGAATGTACACAGATAATCAATGGCAAAAAGATTTTGTTGCTTCGGGAAGACGGTATACTCAAAATGTACTGCACCACTCCAAGGCTTTATTCTTCAAAATAGGGAACGAAAAGAAAGCCCCACTTGTATACAAACTTGGAGTGGAAATGGCAACCCAATTTGGTGGTACAGCCTATAATGTATCCTACGGACGAGGCGAAACCAAGAAGGAAAACTTCAAAATGGGGCATGGATTCAAAGATTTCTGGCATGCTCTTGTACCCTTTGGTAGCGGAGGAGATCCGACAGATGGTGAAGGCTATGCCAACGTTAGTGGAAACATGTTAGGAAGTTTGCATGGTTCCTTGGAGTATCACTTCAAAAAATGGAAAATACGAGCCTATTGCGAACACTTCTTTGAAGACCATTCCATGATTATCGATGAATTTGCATGGAAAGAATATTGCGATAACTTCGGGAAAGAGGGATTTAAAAGCTACATTCCTCCCCTCATCCCCGGAGCCTATTATTGGAAAGATGGACTGTATGGCATCGAAGTCTCTCTTCCACACAACCGATGGATGAACCAAATTCTGTATGAATACCTCGGTACTAAAGAGCAATCCGGACCGGTTTACCACGACCATACCGAACATATTTCAGACCAGATAAGCGGAATCGATAATTATTATAACCACAATATATACACCGGTTGGCAACACTGGGGCATGTCTATGGGAACTCCTTTCCTACCCTCTCCAATATACAACACAGACGGAACCATCCAATTCAAGAACAATCGTGTAAAGACCCATCATCTCGGTTTGGCAGGAAATCCAATCAAGGATTTATCCTATCGAATATTGATTTCACACTCAAAATATTGGGGAACCTATCAAACTCCACTTATCGATACACGCGAAAAGACATCTGCTCTATTTGAAATAACTTATATACCAAGCAATTGGAAAGGATGGGAAATAAAAGGAGCTTTCGCATTTGACAACGGAGACTTTCCCGGAAACAGTGTAGGAGGTTCTATTGGAATCAGAAAAATCGGATTACTCAATTTTTAAATTATAAATGATGAATATACCTAATAAACTCTGCATACTCTCTATTATTTGTTTAATTTTTCTTCTGCCCACAGCTTGCAGCCAAGCACCGGATAACGGAGATTTGGACGGAATGTGGCATTTGCGTAGTGTAGAAAAATTAGCAAATGATTCAGTTATGGATGTAAAAGAAAAACGAATATATTACTCCTTTCAGCTACGCCTTATCAGTTTGCGCCGTTCAAACCTCACTTATTCATTAGTCGGACGTTTCAATCACGAACAGGATTCGTTAACACTACACAGTTTCGTCATATTAAACAAAGAAGACCAACTAGCGACCAAAGATGAATTAAAGCCGTTCTATTTAGATAGTACCCAAAGTAATTTCGGTATCGTCAAACTGAATAAAAACCAATTGATTATCCGTTCAAATGAGCAAGAACTCTGTTTTAAGAAGTTCTAAACTGAAAAAGATTATTCGTAACAATCTTTAAGCAAAGAAACAGCTAAAACTTTTTTCCCGTTATAATACTGAAAAATGTCTTCACCAGTATCTGAATATCCAAACAAAAAGAGCGGTGTTTCAGATAAAAAAGGTCGTAACGCAAACGGCGAAGCATCTTCTCCATTGTGTCTGTATAACCGTTATAAAGTGTAGCATAAGAAGTAACTCCCGGACGTATTTGATAAAGATATTCATATCGATGGTCTTGTTCCATAATCTGATCAATGTAAAACTTACGTTCCGGACGTGGTCCGACAAAAGCCATATCTCCAATTAAAACATTCCATAGTTGAGGAAGTTCATCCAAATGATGCTCCCGAAGGAATTTACCATTTCGCGTCAATCTAGGATCATCATCATCTTTATACAAAGCCGGTCCTAAATCTTCGGCATCTTGCTTCATGGTTCTGAATTTATAGATATAAAACGGTTTACCCAAACGTCCTATTCGCTCTTGTTTATAAATCGCAGGACCGCTATCGTCACGTTTTACCAAAATATAACATACAAGAAAAAGCGGAGAAAAAAGGAATAAAGCCATCAATGCAATCAAACAATCAAACAATCTCTTCACACAACGTTCAAAAGCATTCATTCCATCCGGAATAAATTCTATATCATTATTCATCTTCTCTCTATATTCATTCTTCATTTATCAAATAAATACTCGCCTCGCTTCTATATTATAGAAAACGGATTCTTCATCTTAACATTCTTTTCCATTGCATCCGAAAAAGCTCCAAGGCTTACCCGTTACTTTCTCTATCCGATAATCCAAAAACAGATGCATTAACACCCAACATACGACATCAACACAAATAACCCATCCGGAGGAAACAACCCCCATTAAAAAGAAATTCAATATGCAAAATCCGATTGCTATACCCAATATAACCCACAATGATACGGACGGAGAGCAACCTGCATGCATAAACTTGTGATGAATATGATTCTTATCAGGCTTAAAGAGTGGAACACGCATCCGTAAACGCAACAAGACGATGCGCAATACATCCATCGCCGGTACTGCCATGATGGTAAAGACTGTCAGTAATGCATTTTCCCGATAAGGTAGCAGCGAAGAGTCATCCATCGCATAGCGGATGCAAAAGAATGTCAGAATGTAACCCAATGTCAAACTCCCCGTATCTCCCATAAATATCTTGGTATTTTTTGAAGTATCTCCATACAGATTGAATCTGAGGAACGCCAATAACGAACCTGCCAAAGCAAAAGAACAGAGGGCGTAGACCGGTAACTCTGCATTGACAAACAAAAAACCAAAAATAACAGCGGCCAGCAGCGATATGCAACCGGCCAATCCATCTA
>JAFUNW010000165.1 GCA_017472905.1 Bacteroidaceae bacterium | reverse complement strand
TTCTATGAATACGAAATCCCCTTGAAATTGACTCCTCCGGGGAAATATGATAAATTTACCGGCATATCCGCCGAAGCTGTTTGGCCGGAGGAAAACATGCTCAACATCAACTTCAATGTGTTTACCAATTTGAAAAAAGCACGCAACATTGCACGCGGTATTCCCGGCTCAGGCGTCAGCTACACTACCCTCTACCACGAATACGACCCCGAGCGCCCAAAGAACAAGGTCAGTGTGATGGGTAACCCCTCTTTAGGAGAGGTTAAGACCATGATGATTGGTGTTCGTAACAATTCGCGTACCAAAAAATCCATTGAAGTTTGGGTCAACGAACTTCGTCTGAAAGACCCGACCAACGACAGTGGATGGGCCGCACAAGGAAACTTGAATGTACAACTATCTGATTTAGGTAGCTTGAACATGACAGGACATGCAGAAACAGCCGGATTCGGCGGAATCGAGGAGAAAGTTAACGAACGGCGTATGGAAGACTACTACCAATACGCCCTTACCACCAATTTCGAGTTCGGACGTTTTTTCCCCGAGAAAGCCAAAGTGAGCATTCCCGTCTACTTCTCATATACTCGCGAGAAACTTTCGCCCAAATACAATCCGTTGGATACGGACATGCTCCTTAAAGATGCACTCGATGCTACCATCAACGAGGCTGAAGAAGACTCTATCCGAAGCATAGCTGAAACCATCACGACTTATCGCAACTTCAGTGTCAGCAACGCCAAGGTCAACATCGCCAGCAAGAAGCCAATGCCCTACGACCCGGCAAACTTCTCGCTCAGTTATTCCTACAGCAAAAAAGAAAACAGCGGCGAAACGACCACTTACGAGAACGAAATCGATTGGAAAGCCGGACTGAACTACAACTATGCTCCCGTATACAAACCGTTGGAACCGTTCAAGAAGATGAAAAGCAAATCGAAATGGTTGCAGTTGGCACGTGATTTCAGTTTCAATTGGTTACCGCAAAGCATTTCGTTCACGACCGACATGAGCCGACACTATTTCGAACTGCAAGAACGAGACATCGAAAATCTGGATGTGGCCGGCAGTCTGCCTGTTTCATTCTCTCAACAATTCCTTTGGAATCGTGAATTGGCTATCCGGTGGGACTTGACCAAAGCACTCCGACTGAATTTCAGTTCTGCGACACACGCTGAGGTGGAAGAGCCATACGGACCGGTAAACAAAGACCTCTATCCCGACCATTATACTGCTTGGAAAGACTCCGTCAAGCAGAGCATCCTCAATTTGGGACGACCAATGGATTACCAACAAACGTTCTCAGCCTCATACGAAGTTCCCATCAAAAAGATTCCGTTGTTTGATTGGGTCACTACTTCCAATATCTCTTTCAATTCGAACTACACCTGGAACAGAGGAACCATGCTGGACAACGGCACCTCGCTCGGAAACACCATTGCCAACAAGCGAGTCATCAATATGTCGGCCGGATTCAACATGGAGACCTTATATAATAAGGTGCCGTTCCTAAAAGAGACCAACAAACGCTTTGCTTCCAACAAGCGGCAGACCACTACCAGACAGAATACGCGCAAGCAAAACCAGAAAACAACGGCTGCTAAAGAAAAAGAGAAAAAGGGATTCACCAAAGAGATACAGTTGAAACCGGATACCACCGTCACCGTCAGTCATGCTCAGAAGAGCAAACGAATCAAGGTGACGGCCATCACAGCCGATGGCAAACGTTATCCCATTCGATACAAGGTGGTGGATGCCAACAAGATTATGATTCGCAACATGGATACGGTGAAAGTGAAGTTGACCGTAACACCCGGACCGAAGCCTGAAGATAGCAAATGGTACAAAGCAGCTCAAGGCATAGCACGCGTTGCCATGATGGTGCGAAACATCAGTGTGACCTACAACCGAACGGATGCCATGTCGGTTCCCGGATTCATCCCCTCAGTGGGTGATGCGTTCGGTCAAGGAAAGAATGGAGGAATCTTTGCTCCCGGACTAGACTTTGCTTTCGCCATGCAAGGAGACGACTACTTGCAACGAGCTTCGGAACGCGGATGGTTGATGTGTAACGACAGTGTGTCAACACCTGCAACAACCAATGCGATGGAAGACTTCCAACTGAAAATCACCTTGGAACCGTTCCGCGATTTCAAAATAGACTTGAATGCCAGCCGAACCATGAACCGTTCGCGCAGCATCCAATACATGTATGCCGGAATGCCGGAAGTACAAAGCGGTAACTTCAGCATGACAACCATTACCATCGGCTCGGCATTCGGCACAACCGGAAATGCCGATAACGGATACTCATCCGCTCCGTTCCGCAAATTTATCCAAAATCTCGATGCGATACAACAACGCATTGAGCAGCAATATGCCGGAGCAACTTATCCGACAGGAAGCCAATTGGCCGGAAAAGCCTACGATCCGGCAAACGGAGGAGTAAACAAGTATTCGGCAGACGTAATGATTCCGGCATTTTTGGCAGCCTATACCGGAGGAGACGCTGCCACTTCAGCACTTGACATCTTCCCTTCATTACTGAAAATGCTCCCCAACTGGAAACTGACCTACAACGGGTTGGGCAAGTTGGCCTGGTTCCGAGATCACTTCAAAAGCGTAACGCTGACGCACGCTTACAAAAGCATCTATTCGGTCGGCTCGTTCAATACGTTCCAAAGCTTCATGTCGTACATGGGCGACAGAGGATTCATTGAAGATACGCAAACGGGAAATCCCATCCCCAACAGTATGTTTGACGTCAGCACCGTATCCATCAACGAGTCGTTCTCGCCACTCATCGGATTAGACTTGACTTTCCAAAACAATCTCTCGACCAAACTTGAGTTCCGTAAGACCCGGGTGCTCAACCTCAGCATGGCAGCCAACCAGATTGTGGAAACAACATCGAACGACATTGTTGTCGGAGCCGGATACAAAATCGTCAATTTCAAGCTCTTCGGAGGTTCCGGAGGCAGCAGTTCGAGAAGAAGCAAAAACAACAACTCCAACCAAAACAACCAACGCCGAAGAAGCAATGCCGTAAGCACCGACCTGAACCTCAGAGCCGACTTTTCGCTACGCGAACAAAACGCCTTGTGTCGCGACATACAGGCCATGAGTACGCAAGCAACCAGCGGAAACAAGGCAATCAAGTTGTCGCTCTCGGCCGATTATACGTTCAACCGTCTATTAACGCTCAATGCTTACTACGATATGCAACGCAACATACCGCTCGTCTCTTCTTCGGCTTATCCGGTTACAAACATCGACTTCGGAGTGAGCCTTAAATTCTCATTAACGCGATAAGTTCCCATTCGAATGAAAGATGAGAGTCTTTTCAACACATTCCGACACATAGCCCCCCATGATTAAATGAACAACAATCGTTTCACATTCCATCGTATTCCGGACAGGGAAGAGCTGTTTGTCCGACAAGTGGATAATCCGCAATACCTCTTTCAGATAATAGAGTTCGAGAGCGAGAAACAATTGGTAGAGGCGGTAGCCAAGATGCAAGACAGAGTCGTACGTATTCTTCCCTCGCTGGTATGCCTTCGCTTTGCGGGCAATCTCCAACACGTGGAAATTACACAGTCGAATTACCGCGAAGTGTTGGCCGACATTGACCGAGTTAGGAAAGAAGCTGCGATGTGGGTAAGAGATAATTATAAGTAAAAGGTCAGTTCGGAATTCCGAACTGACCTTTTAGCGTTTTCGATGTACTCTTTGATAAGGAGCTTGTCTTTACTTGACCAGCATCTTTACATTTTGCTGCTTCAACGATTTAGCAATCATGCGGGCATTCAGCATGGCTCCTTTCTTGGAAGTGTGCGTATGGTCGCCTTTGTAATAGGCTGCTGCTTTCTTTTCGCCCTTTTTGTCGAGGAAATCGGCTGTCAGGTTGTGCAAATCAACAAAAAACGCATCGGTCTGCTCTGCCACTTGGCGAGTCCATCCGGCTACTCCATCGTTGCGGCGCTCTATGCGTCCGTCTTTCCATTCGTTGCGCGGAGTAAGGCTCACCAGTACGGGGATTCCTCCTTTTTCGCGAACATCACCTATCATTTTGCGCAAGTACCAACCAAACGTATAGACTACCTTATATTTACGCGTAGGTTCCATAAAGAAAACCTTGCTGCTGTCTGCAACTCCTCCCATTACGGCGCGTGCACGCTTGGTGTTGATGGGCCCCATATCGTTGTGTCCGAATTGAATGAAGACGAAGTCGCCCGGACGAATGCTGTTGTACAAACGCTCCCAATGGCCTTCTTCAATGTAGGTGCGTGCACTACGTCCGGCTTTTCCACAGTTGTAAACTGTCACATTTTCTTTATCCAGATAGTCGCCTATCACGCTTCCCAATCCCCACATGCCATCTTCATCGCTATCCTTGTTCTTCACCGTAGAGTCTCCGGCAAAAAACACAACGGGTTTTCCCGGTTCACGCTTCAAATCTTCAAAAACGGGAGTCAGAAGCGGTTTCAAGTAGTTCTTCAATTCCAATCCCGGACAAGCAGCAATACCTTCTGCTGCGGAACGAGCATTCACTTCTGCGCCAAACTCGCTCGTATGAATGCGGTCTTTATAAAACATGTAGTTGACCTTTTCCGGTCCGAAAACCTCGAACTTGCGGGCTGTGATGTCTTCCAAATCGATGAACGGAACGTTTTCTTCAGCTGCCACAATCTTAATCCATGTCGTAAAATTGACGGTTTTTCGGGTTATGACGCCCATGCTATCCCACGAATTGCGCGGAGTCAACGAAAAGAGTACGGGATTGGCTCCCACAGCACGCACTTCGTTGATATACCGGCGCAGGTATTCGCCGTAGCTATAGACAGTCTCTTTGACTCCGGTCTCTTTGATGGTTACGTTCAGCGAATCCTTTCCGGTTCCTGGTATTGATGCGCGTGCCCGACCTTCGTCAAAGGGGCCGTTGTCGTTGTGTCCCAATTCAATAATCACCCAGTCCCCTTTTCGAATACCCTTGCGCACATCGGGCCACAAGCGAGTGTAGAAAGTGCGGCTGCTGGTTCCTCCCAAAGCATGGTTCTCTACAGTGATTCGGTTCTCGTCAAAATATTGTCCGGCGAAATATCCCCATCCCCATTGTCCGTTGTTTCCGTTTCCCAGCGTACCGGTACGCATCGTGGAGTTTCCGATTAAAAACAATACGGGATTGTCGCCTTTGCGCGATGAACCCGGAATGGGACGAGCCATGTTTGCCTTGTTCAGGCTATCCAACGTCAAGTCTGTTACTTTGTTTACATCCTCCATGCCGCGAGGGGTATTTTGCTGTCCCCATGCATCGGGAAAAGCCGTCAATGCAAGACAACAGCATAGCAAAAAATGTTTTTTCATCTCTTTGATTTTTAGTCTGTTTGTTAGAATCGTGCAAATATACGGAATAAATAAAACTTTCGCCCTTGAAATTCAAAATATTCTTTGGGGAGACCTGAAAAAACTTTTCGGCAAATCTCTTTTGTTCCCATTTCCATCCCTTTACATGGAGTAAAAACAGAAATCCTTACAACTCATTCCCCATTTTCCCCCAAGAATACTTATAAGTATTTTTCTCAACCGGCATTTTTCCCCCTTTTAAAAAGACGCAAGCTATCAAAAAAGAGTTTTTTTGAGACATGAAAAACAGATTTTCCGACTTTTCAAGACTGAATTGCCGGTCGCTCACCAACTTTTGCCGGGCATCAAAAAAAGTTTTGCTGCCCAGCAAAAAAGATTCTGCTGCACGGCAAACGGAATTTTGCATCCAATTCTCCGTTTCAAGACGGGCGAAGCCTCTTTTTTCCGTCTTGGGATATATAAAGTAAGGAATACGGCTCCCCAAAGTGGGAAAAGTAAAAGAAACGGACTTCATGGCTTTCGTAAGATTTTCAGGAGGCATTTTCAGCCCTTTTAAGCCACTTTTTTATCTTCAGCAGGGGGAAAAGAGGTCTCAAACAGACTCTGAGCTTCTTTTTTCGGCATTAAGAAAATAAAATAAACCGACAAAAGAAGAGTCCAAAGCCGACAAATGTCTTTAAAATACAGAGAATCATCACCGAATAAAAGAAACCATCCGCACAGGATGCTTCATTGTCCTATGCGGATGGTTCGTTTCGGAGTTTTCAACCTTTGAATCCTTACAAAGCGAAGAGAGAAATCTCTTTTCCTATTTAATATATAGTTTGGTGGTGACAGTCGTACCATCACTCATTGTCTTCTTCACAATATTCAGCCCCTTTTCCGGTTTGGAGAGCTTAACGCCCACCACATTGTAGTATTCGATCGAAACAACCGTCTTCCCCTTTGTTGCGGTGAGTGCATGAGCCGTACTCTTTCCCGTCTTCACCTTCTCCGAAGTGGGAGTTGCAGATTCGTTCATCGAAGCCGTATATAGCGTTTCCGCCCCACCTGTATCAGACAGGAGCAGTCGAGGCGTACTTTTGGGTACAGCTACCGCCGAAATCGGCATCTGAGCCTGCGCCCCCCAAAGTGCAAACTGCCATATAAGGATGGAAAACAATATCTTCTTCATGCGTAAAGTATGTTATATGCAATCATTTCTTTGTAAATTCGTTGCGAATATACTGATATTCGGGCTGAAACAGAGCATTAAAATGTTATTTTATGTTATATCAGGCCTTTTTTCTTCCTTTCAACACAATAAATCCAAAACCGGCAGACAATCCGATGAATTTAGAGAATAAAAAAGCACGGAATTCGGACGTCCGCATTTTAAGAGCGCATCCGAAATCCGTGCATATACGGTATTTTTTCTATTCCGAAAAGGAAGAACGCTTGTCGAAACCGGCTATTGCCACTCGGGAATTACCGTTCCGACCGGATAAATCCCTACCAAATTGATCAGATACTTCAGAGAAGAATAAGCCGGCACGCTGTTGCTGGCTGTCGTACCGTAAGCCAGCTTGTAGGGAATATAAACAGTCCAGACATCGCCGACATGCATGTATTGCAAAGCCGTAGTCCAACCTACAATCATCCCGCTCATCGCAGATTCAAAGGGAACAATCACCTCGGGGTCTAGTGGCCCCTTGAAAGATTCGTCGAGAACCACATCGTTGATATACCATGCGCGGTAATTGGTGCGAATGGAATCCGTATAGATAGGCGATACCGTTCCGGAGCCGGCCACATCCACATGGCAATAGACATAGTCATTGACGTCTTTCAGAGTCGTCAAATCGTTCGGGTCGTCAGCCTGCAAATTGTAGGCTTTGTAGATGCGCCACTTTCCATCGGCATTCGCCTCTGCCACTTCTGCTATAGAATCTATGACTTGCTGGTTTCGTACACGCCAATTGGCATATTCATTCTTTTCTTCGGTCTCTTCGCAAGATGCAAAGAACATCGAAGCGACACACAGGGTCAACAAGAATCCGAAGTATCTCTTCATATTATCTGCTTTTGGAAATTTAATCACATCAATGTTTTCAACAGTCCGGTGATGCTCACTTTGTCGGCAATGATATTGCTCAAATCCGAAATGGCCACCCGTTCTTGCTGCATCGTATCGCGGTTACGCAAAGTCACGCAGTTGTCTTCCAACGTCTGGTGGTCAACCGTAATACAGTAAGGAGTACCGATGGCATCCTGACGGCGATAACGCTTTCCGATGGAGTCTTTTTCATCGTAGTGGCAATGGAATTGGAATTTCAGGCTGTCTACAATCTCACGAGCCTTTTCGGGAAGACCCTCTTTCTTCACCAAAGGAAGAACAGCCAGCTTCACCGGAGCCAAAGCTGCAGGCAGCTTCAACACTACGCGGCTCTCACCATTCTCCAACTTCTCCTCGCAATACGAAGCGCACATCACGCTGAGGAACATACGGTCTACACCGATGGAGGTCTCAATGACATAAGGTACATAACTTTCGTTCAATTCCGGATCGAAGTACTTGATGCTCTTTCCGGAGTATTTTTCATGCTGACTCAAGTCGAAGTTGGTACGCGAGTGAATACCTTCTACCTCTTTGAAGCCGAAAGGCATCAAGAACTCGATGTCGGTTGCTGCATTTGCATAGTGCGCCAACTTGTCGTGGTCGTGATAACGATAATGATCATCGCCGAATCCCAAGGCTTTGTGCCACTTCAAACGCATCTCTTTCCACTTGGCAAACCATTCCAACTCCGAGCCAGGGCGAACGAAGAACTGCATCTCCATCTGTTCAAACTCGCGCATACGGAAAATAAACTGGCGAGCTACAATCTCGTTGCGGAAGGCTTTACCGATCTGGGCAATACCAAACGGAATTTTCATGCGTCCCGTCTTTTGTACGTTCATATAATTCACGAATATTCCCTGCGCAGTCTCCGGACGAAGGTAGACTTTCATTGCGCCATCGGCCGTAGAACCCATTTCGGTAGAGAACATCAAATTGAACTGACGCACCTCGGTCCAGTTCTTCGTTCCGGAAATGGGGCAGACAATCTCTTCGTCCAAAATAATCTGACGAAGTTCGTTCAAGTCGTTCGCATTCAATGCTTTTTGAAAACGCTCATGCAACGCATCACGCTTGGCCTGATTTTCCAATACACGTGCATTGGTAGAGCGGAACTGTGCTTCATCAAACGACTCGCCAAAACGTTTGGCAGCCTTAGCCACTTCCTTATTTATCTTGTCATCATATTTAGCCAATTGGTCTTCAATCAAGACATCGGCCCGATAACGTTTCTTCGAATCGCGGTTGTCAATCAATGGGTCGTTGAAAGCATCCACGTGTCCCGAAGCCTTCCATATCGTAGGGTGCATGAAAATAGCGGAGTCTATCCCGACAATGTTTTCATGCAGCAACACCATGCTTTGCCACCAATATTGCTTGATGTTGTTCTTCAACTCTACACCCATCTGACCGTAATCATACACGGCGCCCAATCCATCGTAGATATCGCTCGATGGAAACACAAAACCGTACTCCTTGCAATGAGATACGATTTTCTTAAATACATCTTCTTGTGCCATTTTATACTTAAATTATACTTTCTTATCACAAAAAACAACAGTAAAAACTGCTAAAATATGCCAACTTTGAGCTATAACGGCCCAAATATTTTGCAAAGTAAGCGATTTTTCGGCAATTAATTCGTATTTTTGCAAGCATACTAATACAGTTTAACTATTTTTCCGCAAGAAAAAGTAAACTCAAACCAGCATTAACCATCCATTTATGAGCGAAGATTTTATCGACAAAGATAACTTGAATGAAACCGAGGCCGCAGAAAATAATTCAATCGGCCACTCCAACTATCATCCTGACACTTCCGATGAGAAAATCAAATACCAATTGAGCGGCATGTACCAGAATTGGTTTCTGGATTATGCTTCGTATGTAATCCTGGAACGTGCCGTCCCACACATCAACGACGGATTCAAGCCCGTACAGCGCCGCATCCTGCACTCCATGAAGCGTCTGGATGACGGACGATACAACAAAGTGGCCAACATCGTAGGACATACCATGCAATTCCACCCGCATGGCGATGCTTCCATCGGAGATGCCCTCGTACAATTGGGGCAAAAAGATTTGCTCATCGACTGTCAAGGAAACTGGGGAAACATCCTTACAGGAGACAGTGCCGCTGCACCGCGTTACATCGAAGCGCGTTTGTCGAAATTCGCCTTGGATGTTGTTTTCAATTCCAAAACAACAGAATGGAAGCTCTCATACGATGGACGAAACAAAGAGCCGATTACCCTACCGGTCAAGTTCCCCTTATTGCTGGCACAAGGTGTGGAAGGTATTGCTGTCGGACTTTCCTCCAAAATACTGCCCCATAACTTCAATGAACTGTGTGATGCAGCCATCGCATACCTACATAATGAGCCATTCAATCTCTATCCCGATTTTCAAACAGGCGGTTCCATTGACGTGTCGCGCTACAACGATGGAGAACGCGGAGGTGTCGTAAAAGTCAGAGCCAAAATCTCAAAATTGGACAACAAGACCCTCGTCATCAGCGAAATTCCGTACGGAAAAACGACCACAACCCTCATTGAATCCATCCTGAAAGCTACGGAGAAAGGAAAAATCAAAATCCGCAAAGTGGATGACAACACGTCTGCCCAGGTGGAAATTCTGGTGCATTTGGCCCCGGGTGTCTCATCCGACAAAACTTTAGATGCACTCTACGCTTTCACCGATTGCGAAATCAGCATTTCCCCCAATTGCTGCATCATCGACAATCAGAAGCCATACTTCTTGAATGTCAGCACCGTACTTCGCAAATCGGTGGACAACACAAAAGATTTGATTCGCAAGGAATTGGAGATTCGCAAAGGCGAACTGCTGGAGATGCTCCACTTTGCATCGCTTGAGAAAATATTCATTGAAGAACGCATCTACAAAGATCGAGGTTTCGAACAAGCCCCCAACATGGATGCTGCTTGCGAACACATCGACAAGCGACTCGAACCGTTCTATCCGCAATTTATTCGTGAAGTCACCAAAGACGACATCTTAAGACTGATGGAAATCAAAATGGCCCGCATCCTGCATTTCAACAAAGAGAAAGCGGACGAGGCCATCGCACGCATGAACGAAGAGATCGAAGACCTCAACCGGCAATTGGGCAATTTGGTGGAAGTTACCGCCAATTGGTTCCAGATGCTGAAAGAGAAATACGGAAAAGACCATCCCCGCCTCACAGAGCTTCGCAACTTCGACACCATTGTTGCCGCGAAAGTTGTTGAAGCAAACGAAAAGCTATACATCAACCGGGAAGAGGGATTCATCGGCACATCACTGAAGAAAGATGAGTTTGTAGCCAACTGCTCAGACATTGACGATGTCATTATCTTCTACAAGGATGGTAAATACAAAATTGTCCGTATAAGCGAAAAAATGTTCGTGGGCAAAAACATAATCCATATTGATATTTACAAGA
>JAFUNW010000164.1 GCA_017472905.1 Bacteroidaceae bacterium | reverse complement strand
GTTCAATACCAAGACAGGCTTTGTAATTTTCAATATAGGTGTTGAATCCTGCTACATCTTCGGGAGTAGGAGCAATTTCTACACCTGTGTTTCCGGCAAAGACTACTCTATCAAGATAGTCTGCCAATGACAGTCCTTTGGGATTGTTAACCAAGAATGAGCCTAACAATGCCATACCCCAAGGACCACCTTCACCGGCAGTTTCCATAACAGAAATCGGAGAGTTGATAGCTGCAGCTAGAATTCTTTGTCCTACTCCGGCTGTCTTAAACAAACCTCCATGTCCGGTAATACGGTCAACCTTGATTTTTTCTTCGTTGAACAAGATGTCGTTACCGATTTTAAGAACTCCGACTGATGCATGAAGATGAGCACGCATGAAATTGGCAAGATTGAATTTGTCGCTTGCTGAACGAACAAATAGTGGACGTCCTTCGGCCAATCCGGTTACAGGTTCACCGGAAATATAGTTGTAAGATACAAGGCCGCCGCAATCGGGACTTCCTTTGAGTGCATTGTTATAAAGTTTACCGTACACTTCGTTCATATCAACGGGAATACCTAATAATTCTTGGTATTCTTTGAACAGATTGACCCATGCATTGAGGTCGGAAGTACAGTTGTTGCAATGTACCATTGCTACCAAACTTCCGTCTGGAGTTGTCACCATATCAATCATTTCATAAGGTTTCGATAATTCCTTTTCCAATACAATCATGGAGAAAGAAGAGGTTCCGGCAGATACATTTCCGGTGCGTTGCTTTACAGCATTTGTAGCAACCATACCGGTTCCGGCATCTCCTTCGGGAGGACATACGGGAATACCGGGTTTAAGATGGCCTGAAACATCAAGTTTTTTAGCACCTTCAGGAGTTAGGAAACCTGCATTCTCTCCTGCAACCAATACTTGAGGAAGAATGTCTAACAGTTTCCAATCGTATCCTTTGGGAGCTACTAAGTTATCAAACTTGCTGACCATTTCGGCTGAATAGGTTTGGGTTTTGGGATCAACAGGAATCATTCCTGAAGCATCACCAACACCTAATACTCGTTTTCCTGTAATCTGCCAATGGATATATCCAGCCAATGTAGTTAAAAAATCGATTTGACCTACATGTTCTTCATTGTTGAGTATTGCTTGATAAAGGTGTGAAATACTCCATCTCAACGGAATGTTGTACACAAACAGTTCCGATAAGGCTGCAGCAGCCTGGCCGGTATTCGTATTTCTCCATGTACGGAAAGGAACAAGAATTTCTTCTTTTTCATTGAATGCCATATAACCGTGCATCATGGCACTGACACCAATGGCTGCTAAAGTTTCAATTTCAATGTCATACTGTTCTTTAACATTGTTACGCAAATCTGCATAACAGTCTTGTAAACCGTACCAAATAGCTTCTACACTATACGTCCAAAGTCCATCAACAAGTTGATTTTCCCATGTATGACTTCCTTGAGCAATGGGTTTGTTCTCTTCGTCAATCAAAACCGCTTTAATACGGGTTGACCCGAATTCAATACCAAGAATGGCTTTGCCTGATTCAATGGTTGATTTAGCGTCTGTATTCATTTTTTTTCTTTTTAAATTGATAGTGACCGATTCCTATAATAGAGGGCCATATACAGCATTAATAATAATCTTTACTATATTAAACCTATCAAGTTGCATTAATTAAATAGTTCTTTCTCTGTAAATTGTCCTACCTTGATGTATTTTTCGTAGATATCAGCATATGCTTTCACATTCTCGGGATTAGGAGTATATTCCACTGCAAATCCGGAATTCATTGCATCAATTGCATCTTCTACTTTGTTGTATACACCGGCAGCAGTTGCTGCAAACATAGCTGCACCAAGGGCGCGAGTTTGAGTAGTATTACACACTTTGATGGGCATGTTTAAAATATCGCTTAATGTTTGTAGTACAAATGGGGATTTATGGGCTATTCCACCGATACCGATAACATTGTCAATGCGAATTCCTTCACTTACGAAACGCTCTACAATGGCTTTAGTTCCAAAAGCAGTAGCTTCTACCAGTGCTCGGAAAATTTGTGGGGCTGTGGTTCCGAGGGTAAGTCCGGTTATGGTTCCTTGCAATAATTGATTGGCATCGGGAGTTCGGCGACCATTCATCCAATCTGTTGCAATGACAGTGCTTTCACTTAATGGTATCTTTTCGGCCTCTTTTGTTAAAATAGGAATAATATTGTCGCATACTTCTTTGATAAGCACAGCCCGAGTATTAAAGTCAATAAGTTCTGTTTTCCCGATAATATTCTTGATGGGGAATTCTAGTATTCGTTTAAACCATGCATATATATCACCAAAAGCAGATTGTCCGGCTTCAAGTCCAATCATTCCGGGTATTACGGACCCATCGACCTGCCCACAAATGCCTCGTATGAGTCTATGTCCAATTTCTTCGTATGGAGAAACCATAACATCGCAAGTCGATGTACCAATAACACGTACCAACGTATGTGGAGTAACACCTGCACCGACAGCTCCCATATGACAGTCATATGCACCGCCGGCTACAATTACATTGGTACTTAATCCGAGGCGGGTAGCCCATTCCGGACAGAGTGTTCCTACAGGTATGTCGGCTGTTTTAGTTTCAGTAAACAAGCGTTTGCGGAAACCTGCTAAAAGAGGATCGAGAGTCGTTAGAAATTCTTCTGAAGGAAGTCCACCCCATTGAGGATGCCACATAGCCTTGTGTCCTTCTGCACATCGGCTTCGAACAATATCTTTGGAAGATGTTACTCCGGTGAGTATTGCCGGTAACCATTCGCAATGTTCGACAATGGAGTAAGCTGCTTTGCGTACTTTTTCGTCTTCGCGAAGTACATGTAATGCTTTAGCCCAAAACCATTCAGAAGAATAGACACTTCCCTCATAGGCTGTGTAATTAATATCCCATTTTTTGCAAAGTTCGTTGATTTCTGCTGCTTCTTTGATAGCCGTATGATCTTTCCAAAGTATAAACATTGCATTGGGATTCTCAAAGAATTCAGGTAAGAGAGCTAGGGGAGTTCCTGTCTCATCTGTGAAAGTCGGGGTAGAACCGGTTGTATCGAAAGCAATACCTATCACTTTCTCAGCAGTACCAACGGGGCTTTTGCTGAGTGCTTCACGTAAACTAGTTTCCAACACTTCTAGATAATCCATCGGGTGTTGGCGGTACTGGTTAATCTTGGGATTACAGTATAGACCTTGTTCCCATCTAGGGTAGTATTTTACAGAGGTTGCCACTCTTTCTCCTGTAAGAGCATTCACAATGAGTGTACGTACCGAATCGCTACCGTAGTCGAAGCCTATGACAAATTTGTCTTCCATTTATTTTTTGCTTTTTGTTGACAAGGTTGACAAGGACTTTCGTTTTATATCAATCCTTGTCAACCTTAGATATAGTCAACATCAATTATACATTAGCAAAGTGCTTTGTTCAACATATAGTAAACTTCGTTCAT
>JAFUNW010000163.1 GCA_017472905.1 Bacteroidaceae bacterium | reverse complement strand
ATTAATCACTTTACACCCTAAAAAACGATAACCTATGACGACAATACGTATCTCCTCATTAGACGACATTTCTGCTGCCGCCCATCAGTTCATTGAAAACATGGGTGAAAACACCATTTTTGCTTTCTACGGAAAAATGGGAGCCGGTAAAACCACTTTCATCAAAGCTGTTTGCGAAGAATTGGGTGTAACCGACAGTGTCAATTCGCCTACGTTTGCCATTGTCAACGAGTACCGCTCCGACACCACTGGCGAATTGATTTATCATTTCGACTTCTATCGCATCAAACGCTTGGAAGAAGTTTACGACATGGGCTACGAAGATTACTTCTACAGCGGCGCACTCTGTTTCATCGAATGGCCGGAGCTGGTCGAAGAGGTTCTCCCCGAAGATACGGTCAAAGTCACCATCGAAGAAGAAACCGATGGCAGACGCACGCTTACTTTCTGATTTCACGAATCCTTAACGCCAATGTCATCCGTCTGTAACATCTGCTCCATACCTTTGTTTTGTCATTAAAAAAGAACAACGAAAATGAAAACAAGAAATCTGATTTTGGTTGGCCTGACAGCTTGCGCATGCATGGCAAGCTCTGCACAGAAAAAGAGTGAAACGCCCAAAGGTAAAGCAATCATCCAAGTGTTCGGAAACTTCCATTCCGGCTTTGGAACGGAAAACGATGACAGAGGATTTGAACTGGATCGAAGTTATCTCGGATACCAATACGACTTGGGCAAAGGACTTTCCATCAAAGGGGTAATGGACATCGGACAGTCTAAGAACGTTGACGACTACCACCGCATTGCCTACATCAAAAACGCCCTTATTTCGTGGAAAACAGGCAAGCTGACATTGAACGGTGGGCTGATATCCACCACTCAGTTCAACATGCAGGAAAAGTTCTGGGGGTATCGCTACATCATGAAGTCGTTCCAAGACCAATATAAATTCGGCAGCAGTGCCGACCTTGGACTTTCGGTATCCTATAAGTTTGCCGATTGGATTTCAGCCGATGCCATCATCGTAAACGGAGAAGGCTATAAAAAGATTCAGAAAGCCGATGGATTGGCATACGGCTTGGGAACAACCCTCTCTCCGCTCAACGGATTGTCAATCCGCCTCTATGCCGGATTGAACGAGAGTAGCACAAAGGCCGGCGAAGATATTTGGAATTATGCCGCCTTTGCAGGATACAGAAACAACATATTTTCGTTCGGAGCCGAATACAACTTCATGCAGAATGCCGACAATGTAAAAGACCACGACCAAAGCGGTCTGTCGGTCTACGGCTCGGTCAAAATAGACAAGCAATGGGAAGCATACGCCCGCTACGACCGTTTGACCTCCAAAGACGATTGGAACAAAGCAAAAGACGAAGAGGCAATCATGACCGGCGTACAGGTCAAACTCGGCAAGTACGTTAAAATAGCCCCCAACTTCCGCATGACCCTTCCGCAAGGTGATGACATCCAAGAGAAATACGCGGCCTACGTCAGTTGCTACTTCGGGCTTTGATATGCGCAAAGCATCTGTAAAACAACATAAATACCATAAAAAAGATGAAAAAACGACTTTTATTCAACGCTCTGCTGGTTACAACCGGTTTGGCGATTCATGCACAAAGCCCAACGGAGTGGCCGGAAATTTCGACTGAAATGCGCCCCGCCGCACGCTGGTGGTGGATGGGTAGTGCTGTAGACACTGCCGGTTTGACGCACAACTTGCAAGCGTATGCCGCCAAAGGCATGGGTACATTGGAAATCACCCCCATCTATGGTGTACAAAACAACGAATCCAACGACATACCTTACCTCTCCAAAGAGTGGATAGAGATGTTGAAACACACGCAAAGCGTAGCCAACCGATTGAACATGAACATCGACATGAACAACGGTACGGGATGGCCTTTCGGAGGACCGGAAGTAACTCCGGAAGAAGCCGCATCAAAGGCTATTTTCCAAGAATACACCTTGAAAGGAGGCGAACAATTGCAAGAAGCCATCGTTGTGTCCGACAAAAAACAGAAAGAGGTTGCCCGCCTGCAATGTGTCATGGCCTATCCCAAACAAGGACCTTGCATCAACCTGACCTCGCGTGTGTCGTCCGAAGGTAAACTAAGCTGGACGGCTCCCGAAGGGGAATGGAGAATCATTGCGCTTTTTGTAGGCAAAACCTTGCAACAGGTAAAACGGGCCGCTCCGGGAGGCGAAGGATATGTTTTAGACCATTTTAATAAAGAGGCTGTCAAACAATACCTCGCCCGCTTTGACAAGGCTTTCAAAACTTACGGGTTAGAAACTCCGCCCGCCAACTTCTTCAACGACTCTTACGAGGTCTACAAAGCCGACTGGACTCCCCGATTGCTTCAAGAGTTCGCCAAACGCAGAGGATACCGATTGGAAAATCATTTCCCCGAATTTCTTGATGAACGAAAAGGAGAAGAACGTTCCGACATCACTGCACGCATCGTCAGCGACTATCGCGAAACATTGGGCGAACTGCTCTACGAAAACTTTACCCGTCAATGGACCGAATGGGCGCACAAACAAGGAAGTCTGACGCGCAATCAGGCACACGGTTCGCCCGGTAACCTCATCGACCTCTATGCTGCGGTCGACATCCCCGAATGTGAGGGGTTCGGACTCTCTGATTTCGGTATTAAAGGATTGAGAAAAGATACCTTGACGCGGAAAAACGATTCCGACATGTCGATGCTGAAATATCCCTCATCGGCCGCGCATCTTACCGGAAAGAAGTTGGTGTCTTCCGAAACGTTCACGTGGCTGACCGACCATTTCCGCACTTCGTTCTCACAGTGCAAACCGGACATCGACCTGATGTTCCTCTCCGGAGTAAACCACACCTATTTTCACGGAACGACCTACACTCCGAAGAGCGAAGCTTGGCCGGGATGGAAATTCTACGCCTCGGTCGACATGTCTCCGACCAACTCTATTTGGCGCGATGCCGAAGCTTTCTTCAACTACATCAGCCGTTGCCAATCGTTTCTGCAGATGGGAAAACCCGACAACGATTTCCTTGTCTACCTCCCCGTCTACGACATGTGGAACGAACAGCCGGGACGCATGCTCATGTTCGACATTCACGGTATGCACAAACGCGCTCCCAAGTTTATCGAAACGGTTAACAACATCATGAAGGCCGGATACGATGTAGATTACATCTCCGACAACTTCATTCGCTCGACTCGCTGCGAAAAAGGAATGCTGACAACCGCCGGAGGAACCCGTTACAAAGCCATCATTATTCCGGCTGTCAAGCGAATGCCTGCCGACATTCTGAAAAAACTCATCTCGCTGGCTGAACAAGGAGCCAAAGTAATCTTCGTAGGAAACTATCCCGAAAGTGTACCGGGCTACGGGAACCTGCCCCAACGTTCCGCACGGTTCGACAAACTGTTAACCCAACTGCCGAAAACCGATTTTACCACAGTAGAAACCAATCATCTGAAGAAAGGAAAAATCATCACCGGAAACGACTATGCACAAGCCCTCGCAGCCACAGGTGTTGAAGCCGAAGAGATGAAAACCCGACACGGACTGCAATACATCCGCCGCACCAACGAAGAGGGACACCACTACTTCATCGCTTCGCTCCAGCCCCAAGAAGTAGACAGTTGGGTGACGCTATCCGTTCCGGCTAAGTCGGCAATCTTCTTCAACCCCATGAACGGAAAGACCGGAAAAGCTGCCGTCAAGCAAGAAAACGGACAAAGCAAAGTCCGCTTGCAACTGGCTTCGGGTGAAAGCATCATCCTCAAGACTTTCTCCGACAAGGAAGTGGAAGCTGAAACATGGAGCTACTTTAGCCCTGCTCCCATCAGTCTCAGCATCGACAACGGATGGAGTTTGAGCTTCCCTGAAAGCGAGCCGGCGATATTCGAAACCTTCCCGATAGGTACACTCTCTTCATGGACCGAGCTGGAGGTTCCCCAAGCCAAAGTAAACATGGGTACGGGACTCTATCGGGTGGAATTCACCTTGCCAAACATCACAGCCGATGATTGGATGCTCGATTTGGGCGATGTACGCGAAAGTGCACGCATCCGCCTCAACGGGAAAGAGATTGCAACCCTGTTTGCCGTTCCCTACCGGACAGCAATAGGCGACTATCTTCGTCCCGGAAAGAACTCGCTCGAAATCGAAGTCACCAACTTGCCGGCCAACCGCATCGCCGACTACGACAGACGAAACATCCCTTGGCGCAAGTTCAAAGACATCAATGTGGTGGGCATCAACTACAAAAAAGGTGGATACGGACATTGGCATACCGTACCTTCCGGTTTGTTAGGTCCGGTGAAATTGATTCCAATGACTGAAGAATAATTTTGCCCCTTTCTCACTGAAATCTGCTGCACGGCAGAATCTTTTCTGCTGCACGGCAAAACACAATCTGCTGCACGGCTCATCCATCTCTGCCGTGCAGCAGATTTTGGTTTGAGAGTCCGGAAAAGAAAGCACCGACCGAGATTAATATTTATGCAGGCTAAAGAAGAGAAATTCTGTATGTTTATTCAAATTATACAATTTCGTTTTTTTCCGATTTTATCCCTTTTTCGACTTTTCCATCTAAAAGACCAACTTGAAAATGTTGCAGAAATGGCTCAAAATGCAGTGCAAAATCCAAAAAAGCATGCATTTTTGCGAATTTGCACTGCATTTTGCCCTACAAAACATACATTTTTCCCAATAAATAAAAGAAAAGAAAATAAAAGAAAAAGAAATATCCTCCCCTACCCCTCCTTTGAAAATGCAAAGGAGGGGAATTTTATGCATAAAAGGAGGAGGGGGGATGAATACGCATAATATTTGTTTTTTCAAAAAATAGTTGTACCTTTGTCAGTCCATAACGACTTCTTACCGAAGAAGTAACCTTTTGGAACAAATGGAATTGAGAGGCCACAAACCGAATCCGTTTTTTTCATACCTTTGCAAACGAAACGAAAAACCATGAATATGAGCAAACTAACTATCAAAGACAGAAACGACTTGGTGATATCTACCATCAAGCCCATCCCCGGAGAGAAAAAAGAATACTACGTCATAACCCACGAACGACCGGACATCGATGAGACTGTCAGGGAATGCTACCGCAAACTTGTGTGCAAATACCTCGAAGAATGGATCAAAAATGGCAAGAAAAAAGACGAATTTCTAATGGGGCTATACGAAAAAATCCGCAATAAAAAGGCGACAAGTTTTTGGGGATATGAAATCCTCGGAGTAACGGTTTACGAGAATCTCTGGCAAAGCGACAAACCTTCGTTCGGCTCAATTTCATGGGACGGAAATACTTCCATCAAACTTCAAGGAGAAAACTCTTCCATCAACGTAAAAAATGAAAAAGAGACAAAAAGCAAACCAAACAATGAGGACGAAAAAGAGGACAAGAACAGCGGACGCATAAGTCTTGAAGATGGCGATGACGGCACTTCCACCTCTCAACAAACAACCGGTTCGTTCGATTTTAGAAAATTCTTCGGAAATTTGAAAAACGAAATACTGAAACCGGAAGGAAAAGGTCGCTCCATCTTGAATTACGTACTCATCGGAGCCTTGGCCGTAATCGTATACCTCGTTCTTACTCAATTATTTACGAACCTTAACTAACAAAAGACTACTATGGCAAAACTATTTATTCCGTTTAAAGTCAACGATAGAAAATCCATCACCCTCGAATTTTCTGATGAGAACTGTGAGCAAAAAGAGATAGTATGTTCAATGTCTGAAACTGGTTTCACCAAACTTTTATACTTTCCGACAAAACTTCACGCAGCTTCTGATCTTACCCAAAAGCATGATTTAGATGTTTCGTTGCAAGCAATTAATTATTCCGTACCGGAAACAATGGAGGACGAAGTTGCGACCGAGGAAAACATAGAACTAATCTTTACCCGAGAAGTTCCAACACCCACCTCCCCCCAGAAGCCGGTCAAAAAAAATGCGGTACAAGAACCAGAAGCTACGCCTAAATGGGAAGTGGGCAAAATGTGCTGTGAACAAGGATACGAAGAAGAAGAAAAGATAGACAAAAACACAAACAAGAAAACTAAAGAGAAAATAGAGGTTTGGGAACTCAAACGCCAATATGCCGACAGCTACCGAAGAATCAACATCACTCTTGTCATAGAAAATGAGCAGAACGGAGGCAAAAGTAAACTGCGCTACAAGACAAAGCTTATTTGTCATTTGATTCCGAAAACGGATTGCTATGAAATTGTATTAGACTTCGGTTCGGAAGCATCACAGATGTCGATAAAAAATAAAGGGGTAACTCACATCCCAATTCTTGAAAAAGCAAAAAATCTGCTACCGGAATACGAAGCATACCGAAAAGTTGAGACAAAAGATTTTCACCAATATGTCGAGGGAAACAGTAATCTGTTTCAAAGCATTTTCTACCTAGACGAAAATGATCATCCTTTATTTTTGTCAAAAGTCAAAGACGATGACGAATACAAGAAGCTAAAACTGATTCCTAGTTTGAAGATTGCAATGCTCAGTAGCAACACAGAAGACACTGACAACTTGCTAAGATACTACCGCCAGATTATCTGCGACTTTTTGCGAACGGCCATAGCAACTATTGCCGACAAAAAGAATCTTCCAGACCACGTAGGGCTTCAACTCAAGCTACTTATGCCGAACGTAATGAATATTGGAGATGTAAACACGTTTATTAACGAAATCCTCACCGGATTCAGAGTATTGCGAGACCATAATCCGGAACTCTACGGAACGTTCTACCTCGAAATTACTCCTTACAGCGAATCGGACACTTCGTTTCTCGGCTATTTCCAGAATTCAATAGGAGAACAACAAATAAATAAAGAAGAACACTACTTGATTATTGACGGCGGAAAAGGAACGATGGACTTCTCTATTATGAGTCCACTTGGTGGAAAGAACTTCAAGAGTTGTTATCGTAACGGATTCGTAGGCTCCGGCAACGCCATTACTTATGCCATTTTCGACCACCTTTGCGCCATCATCAAGGGTTCACCGGAAAACGAAAGACGCAAAACGTTGATGCAAGACATTCTCTTCAATTCAGAGAATGACCAAGTAGGAATGAAAAAATTGCTTGATGTTCTTGAGAAAATCAAAAAAGTGTATAGCAATACACCATCGGATAAAATTGAAAAGAACTGCGAACGTTTGTTTAGCCTGTTTGAAGGACAAAATTTGAAGCAATTAACCGCCGCAGGTTTAGCATCCCAATTGGAGGATCAAAAATTGATTGGATCCTTCGGAGACAAATACGGAATCATTCACGCTACGTGTTGTAACATTTGCGCTACATTGGTCTACAATCTCAAACGAAACAACATCGCAACCCCCCAACAGAATGAAAAACCGACAGAAAAAGAGGCTGACATTTTTTTCCAAAAGGTTATTCTAGCCGGACGTGCATTTAAATTCGATATGTTGAAAGAAGAATTGAAACGTGTATTAAAAGCCGAATTTGATTACAGCGAAGAACTAATATACATGGAAAAAGCCAAAGAAGCTTGTATTGACGGAGCTTTTGCATGGACATCAATCAACGGAGACAGCAGAGTATCCGGAATTCCATGCAAAGGAATATTGGTAAAGGATAATCAAAATATGCCGAAACAATCAAACACCAATCCCTTTAATTTCCTCTTCGGGGATGAGAAGCCCAAAGAGAAGAGAAGTAATCAAACCATCAAAAATTTCAAAATTGATAGAAACTTTTTAATGAACGGCTTCGATATTCCATTGGACGCAAATGAGTATCTGTACATAAACAGTAATTTGGCGGAAATCCAAGACTCTCAAAGAAACAACCAGAAACGAACATACAATCTCTACTACACAGAAAAAGGACTCTTGCTTCGTAATGAGCAAAACGTAGAAACGCCCAAACTCAATAAGTTATTGAAAGAAACCAACGTAGCCGAATCTTTAATCTTTGCCAGCCGATTCCCACGCTATGACAATGAAGACGACAAAGCCAACCTCAGTCTGTGGGAATTGCCCGTACTATAAACCCTAAAAACGAAGAAGCAAATGAAACTGTTTTCCATACAAACGCTGTTGTTGCTGCTGATTGTAGCAGTCAACCTGCCATTGAAATTCATCCAAGATTTCAACATTCAACCGCTCGCAGCGACCGTCACACTGACGTTGATACTCATCGTAGTTTCGTACATTGCTTTCCGCCAACAACAGGCCCAAAAGAAAGAAATGGAGGCACTGAAACTTCAAGCCGAGAAGCAACCGGAACCGATACAACCGGAATCGATGCCGGAGCAACCCATCTCAATCGGAGAGAACAAAACTTTGCCGGAGCTATTGAATTATCTGAAAGCTCACGCTGACAATCCTGCGGCTGTAACCGACATGGAAAAAGAGATGAAGACCTATCAACAATGCTACATCTGGGTGAAAAGAATGGAAGAGCTGTATGGGAAAGCATGGAGAAAGCAATTCCAAGAGTTGGAAATGCCTCCCAAACCGGAAGACTTTCCACAAATGCGAAGTCTCATTCTGGAGATAGCTCTGCACACCGTTGACTTCTGTCGCTACCGCACCAACTACATCAACCTGACCAAGATGATGAGGGTAAATCCGTCCATGATTCTGCTGAAGCAAACAGCAAAAGAGGCCGGAGGAGAGGCGTACGAAGAAGACCCGTTCAAAGTACCCAAAGAGACCAGGGCCTTGCACGCACTGACGGAGGTTGACGACATCCGGCTGAAACAAGCCACTCTACATGGATATTACGAAAACAATCAAATAGAACTTTAAACCCTAAACTAAAAAACTAACAATGAAAGCATTCCGTTTTTTATTACCGGCCGCAGCAGGAATCATTCCGTTTCTACTCTACGGATTCACACTGACGACCTGCACCGTTTTTTGCATCTGCTGCATTCTTTCCGTAGCCTTCCTCATCAAGGGAATCGATGAAGACTACGGAAGCCAAATCGTTTCCTTAAAAAGCTACATCCTGCTCCTGCTGGTGGGAGTCGTTTCGCTCGTTACGCTTTACAAACTCTACAACCCATCGAAAGAAGTATTCACCAATGCCGACCACCACATCCTGACATTCAACGGCTATCATGCCGAAACGAACAAGGTGTTGCTCTTCGGCAATCCCGACCAAAATCCCATTTGGAGCAACGAAGAATTGGGAGGAAAGGTAGAAATGACGCTGCAAGAAGACAAGTCGCTCATTCTAAACTACGAATCGCTATTGCAACCGCTTTATATGCAAATACCCAATACAAGCGGAGGCATCGGAAAGTATTTGAACAAGATTACCGGAAAGAAAACAGACAACGAAAAGTATCATGAGGAGCTGGTAAACAAGGATCGTCTGCCGAAATTCGTCAAGACGTTTACACTTACACTCCACAACAATTTAGGGATAGGCATTGAAATTGACGATAGACACCGCAAAGACCGTACATTGGAGGTGATACAGAATAAGATTGAGCCGAAACGAAGCGACTCTTGCGTAGTAAAAGTTCAATTCCTACAAGACAATCAGAAAATAGGCGATTCGATACAAGGAGGATACACCAAACTGATACGCCGTTCGCTCGCTTTGTCCGACATCATCAGGGACATTCCGATTCCGGAAGGAGCAGATTTCGATTGGTCGTTGCTGAACGGCATCACCGTTTTGCGCGAAAAACCGGCCAAAAAGGATGAATATGTAGACCAAGACACATTCCATTTGGCCTTTACTCCTCAAGCATTGGATTCGCTCAAGCTGTTGGAAGCCGGCGGGGAAACCTATACGCGAGAAAGGCTGCTAAGCGAGGCAAAAGGTTCGCACACAATCGAATATAAAGAAAAAGACCTTGCCATACACGTTGGAAGCGGCATGGAGACTACTCCCGCTGTTATCTATGACGTAGAAGGTAGCAACTTGTTCGTCAAGATGAATGCTCCCCAACGGCAATACCTGCCGATGGACCGAGAGGTGATAGACCAACCGCAGACATTCGTCATAACCAGTAGTCTGATAGGATTGGCCTCTTCGGAAACCACCTCGGCCCTCCACTATCCTATTCTGAAAAACTTCGGAGAACAGGAACAGTTCAAGCTGGCCGTAGAGTATTTGCCGGAACATACCAGTGTACCGTTGACCTGTAAGATACAATCTCTAGGCAGAGACCAATTGAGTATAGAGCAAGACGGAACTATCACCGAAACGAACCGCATCACAGCCGACAACCGTTTAATTTTGACCAACAAGAACCGGAACTTATCGCCGGTCTTCACGTTCGAGAATTTACGCGACAGCCAAAGCGTTCCTTTCACCAGCCAACGTGGATATTGGTTGATTCTGACCGCACTGATTTGTGCCGGAATTTCGTTCGTTGCCGGCAGAGACCGCTTTGAGTCACGCGGCGAGGTCATTGTCTGGATGGGACTCATCGCCCTATTGACTTATCGTGCCTTCATCGCATGGAGAACGAGCGTCTTCCCTCCGTTGGACAACTTCAGTCTCAGCAGATGGACGGATTATCAGAAGATAGATTATACTTTTAAACTGACACTCATTTGCATCATCGCCTTGTCCCTCTGTTGGAGCCTCTACAAACTATTCCATCACAAAAAAGAGAATTGCTACAGGTGGCTAGAAAACCGTAGTGCTTGGATTCTGCCGGGCGTCACCCTCGGTGTCATAGTTTGCGGATTTGGAGCCTACATAATTACGGAGCGTTTGACATACGTCTTTTTCCCGATATTGAGCTTCATCGCTATGGAATGGATTTTCCAGCACAAGCGCCATGAAGAGGAGATTGACTTCCGTTGGCACTGCTTGCGATACATCTCCATGTTGATTTCCCTGGCCATTCCATTGGTTACGGATGCCGGATTCGGAATCGTGTTCGCCTTGTTCCTCTTCCTCTACAATGCGTTGGAGAACTTCTATCAGGCACAAACGGAGTTTCACGAAACGGGTGTGGGCATGAACAAGTACACCATTCTGATGTTCATCTTCCTGTTACTGTTCAGCGGCCTCTTGTTCGGCGGAATCCATGTCTTGTCGTTCCTCTTTGCCCACTTCTACGTGTTTGCAGCCATTTTTGTAGGCGTCATGGCATTGTTGGCCTTCCTCTATTTCTGCAAAGCCAAACAAGCTTGCGAGGAAGAAGAGTTCAGCAAAGGATGGATTTACGCTCCCCTAATCGGAATCGCACTTGTGAGCTTATTGTTTGTAGGCAAAGGAAAAGACTATCTGGACGGACACAAACATTTGCTCTATCGTGCCGAAGTGCATTTGAAGAACGTGGACGAGATTATGTTGGAGAACGAAGTGGAAAGTTCGGACCTTAACCGTCTTTTCCAAGCTTCACAAAACCGTTGGTACTTGGGATACTACATGGACGAACGCGGTTGGGAAAAGGCTGTACCTTTTGATTATAAACCCTACGACCTGCGCAGCCATTTCAACAAAGGTATCACTTGGGATACTCAGAAAACCGATGCCGTTCTCGGCCGATACGTAATTGGCGAGCACTCGCTCATGACGGTCTATTCATTGATAGCTCTCTTCTTTGCCATCTTTGTCGGCATATTCGTCATCAACCGCCGAAGAGAACAGTTCCGTCTCTTGGGTACCGGCGTAACGCTGCTGTTGGCTTGTCAAGCCATCTTCATCACGCTGGCCGTTACGAACCGTTTCATCTTCTTCGGACAAGACTATCCGCTCGTCAGCCAGCACTCGATGTTGACTTTGGCCTTGACTTTCACGGCCTTGCTCGTCATTGGTCTCTCATCACAACGAGAAGAATTTGCAGACGACTTAGACAGCGGGGATGCTCGCACCAGCACCATATTGGTTTCCGGCTTGATTGGACTATTCGCTCTCTCTTGGATCTTCAACTACATTCTCCCGACCAAAGGTAGCGAAGACTTCAACGTAGCCGCTGCCCTAAGAGAAGCTGACGATGATTTGGAAAGAATCAACGAAAAGCTGATAAAATTCCAAAATGAATATCGCGAAGAAATCGCCAAAAGGAAAATGTTGGTCAACTTCAAGACAAAAGAAGAAATAATGGTTGAACAAAAGAAAAACAAGGTGTTTAAACCAAGACAGATTCAAACGAATTATCACGAATTTATCGACTTCTTCAACAAGAAGAATCCAGAAATTGTGAAGATGAAGAAAAAGCCAGCGGAAGGCACAAAAAAAGACTCTTTTTCACTCTTTACCCAAAGTCTCTATCAGACCTACATTAAGAAATTAGCAAAGAACAACAGTTCAACAGACATCATCCATCTGAGAACCGTAAATAAACAAGGAAATAAGGAGGATAGTATAGAAAGTGGAACCTATGTAGAATTTAATACTAACGGTGGATTCTACCGACTTACGACTCCGGAAACGACAGAAAAAAGTTGGAGAGGAAATATCGTTCCACAAGGTCAAATGGCTAAACGTTCTAATTTGTCCATTCAAGAAAACGGCAAAAACGTGACAGCTAATCAGCCCCAAAATTCAGGAAAAATAATAGACAGAGATGGGCTTTATTTAGCAAAAGTTGACCCAAATTGGACCGTAGGGAATAAAAACTATTACATTATTGGGGCCGTAAAAGAATATGCCACTATCAAAAGCGGAACAAATGAGTACGAATTAAAGAAGTCAAAAAAGTCTCCCCAATATTATATGAACGTACAAACTGATGATTACATCAAAGTGGGTAATATTCACATCTCTAACAAAGGAGACGAGGGACGCTATTTTGCTCGTAACCTATTGGTCAACGGCAAACGAACCATGATTTATCCATTAGGAAAAAAGTTCTTCTATCCTTATCATTTGGCACAGTTGGCTAACGACACAGCAGCCCTCTCCGGCGAAGATGTTGTAAAACGAAACAAAGACATTCAACTAACATTAAGCTACACGCTAACAGATACTTTATTCAATATATTACAAGACTATTCTCCCGAAAAGAAGAAAGACCCAAGAAGAAGCAAACCTAAAGCTCGAAGTATAATCGTTGCAGATGGAAACGGACATATCAAAGCGATGGTCACAACCAAAAACGAGAAAGGATATCATTCCGGATTTGAATACGTTGATCCCAACGATGAAATAGAGATTGCAAAAAAAGCTAACCAATTTTATCTCAATGGAGATTACATCTCCGAAGAAAGAACATTTGGTGATCTGAACTTTGCTAGACTCAACCTCGGCCCCGGTTCGTCCATGAAACCGTTGACCTTTACTTCCGTCATGTCTCAAGCCTACTACGATTGGAGCAAACTGAGGCTGTACATTGCCACGAATGATTTAGATAGACAAGGTTTAAAACATGTTGGAAGCGATGTTACAGTAAAAAATTATGTTGATATCAAAAGCCCAATTAATGAATCTCTTTATAATGATGAAAGAGGAGATACAAATGGATACACAGACATTGCTCGCTACATGGAGAAATCTAGTAACTTTTACAATTCTTTAATGGTCTTCATGGGATTCTACAAAAGGGATTACCTAGCAGAAGCCCTTAAAAGAGGAAGCAGTTCGGATTTATTTGAAAGATATGAAAGAGCAACAAACAAATTTCCTGCATTTACATTGGGAAATCAGAAATATGTATTTAAGAAATGGGTGGGGAACGATGGAATGGACAATCATCAAGATGGTGCGTTGCAAGTTGGACTTAAAGATAATTTTGGGCTTTGGTTTGCCGATCCGGACAAGACAGAATCAGATCTAGACATAGAGCAGCGTCTTATAAGTCGGAACATTTACGATCCGGAATTGTTCCATTATTCTGGTAGTTCCTATTCAGAGATGAAAAACAAAGGTAAATTTTGTTCTAGGCATGCATTCGCATTCCCTCGTTTTTCATTCCTTCCTGAGAATATGCGTATAGGCTCAAAACAGAACTACAAAGATGCTCTTACCGGAACAACTTTAGGCGGAAACCTGTTCCAAGTAACTCCGTTGAAAATGGCAGAGATGTATGGAAAGCTGTTCTCCCAGAATAGGGCCTATTCGTTGACCCTTAATCCGAATTACAAACAAAGCTATGCTCCATTTGTTCGAGCCCAAGAATACGAACGAGGAGGAGTTTACGAGAACATCCTTAGCAATCATTTGTTCAAAGGAATGTCGAAAGTAACAGAATCAGGAACTGCAGTTGCATTAGCATCTATTACAAAAGAAATAAAAGAAGCAGGCTACCATATTTATGCTAAGACTGGAACTATTGGTATGCAAGGAAATAAAAACATACAATCAGGACTATTAGGAGTTGTCATTAGTAAAAATAAATTAGATGATTTGGATGCCGAAAGTTTCAATAAAACGATAAAAAATAATCGTTTCTACGTTATGTATTTCTTAACAGAAGAATCCAAACACTATTGGAAAATGATAAGTGACGTTCTTGAAACTATTTATAACAGTAGTGAATTTCAGCAATACATGGCCGGAGAAGACAATACGAAAAATAATTAAAAACAGAAGACAATATGAAACTATCAGGAATATACTATATCATCTTATTAGGCATTCTTTGCCTCGGACTTTGGTTTTTTCTCTTACGTGAGACTCCCTCGCAAACTGAAATGACGTTCGATGACAGCAATACCCCGAAAGTAGATCGCCTATGTATCCCCATTAAATTGGATGTAGCTAAAACTTTATTCGTACAACCTCAAAAAGAAAGATTTTGGGAATTAAGCACAAAAAGAGAAAAGAATCTTTTCATTATTAAAGGAAAAGAGATTAAATCTATTTTATCTTCTATTTCAATTAATGCGGAAGCATTAGAGAAACTTCAAAAGGATTTCGGTATTGTCACGCTAGCTGACGATTGGTCCACCCTCACCTTCCGAATCGACAAAGATGAAGCTACCGGGGAGGAATACATCAATGTTCCGGCCGGCCTGTTGAGAGCTTACATTAAATAAAACTCTATTTGGAACGAATGGAACGCGAAATCTACAAAAGAAAAAAACAAAAGAATTACCTTTGCAACCAAGAAAAGAATAACAACCATGATAACTGAGAAGAAAGAAGTGGGAAAGAACATGATTATCGGACGAGAAGGAGCACAAAGCCAAAAAATCAACGACCCGAGTGTCAGCCGGGCACATTTGGAGATGACATTCTCGGATAATAAAGAGAAGCCCTATCACATTCGGTGCTTAAAAGCAACCCAAACGTTGTACGTGAACGGTAATTGTGTGCTTGAAAGTGACATTTGTGACAAAGACGAAGTTCTTTTAGGCCCTAACCGCCATCTGCTGAACGTAAAACAAGTCATTGAGGACTTTCATTTCCAAATGGAACAAGAGATAGTACCTCCATCTCCCCCTACTCCTCCGTCCCCTTCGGAAGAAGTTACAGCGGAACATCTGAACAGATTGAATCAACTCTATGCAGAATACGCACAAAAGAAGAAAGAGATGAGCCGAATGGCAGCCTTGATGCAAATATCGGGCGTAGCAACCATCATCGTATTCACGCTATCCAGAGTCTTTAAACCGGAAAACGGTAACAGCAACCAACTGTTGATTCTTACACTCCTTGCTGTTGTTCTTATTGCAGCATTTGGAGTTTGGTATGTAACTTCATGGAAGCCCAAGAAAGAGTCTGAAATGCTAACGTTCATTTCGCACCAAATGGATCCGGGATACATCTGCTATCGAACAAATAAAACCCTTAAAAAGAACAAGAGAGATTATATTGAAGTGCAACACTTGAAAAACGGAATCAACTGCCAAGAATGTGTACTGAATAATACCTGTCAGAAAAAAACGAAAGAAAAAATCTAAATTATAGTTACTATGAATACAAACGACAAACATCGAATCGCCAAGAAAGTGGGCGTAGGAGTAGGTTTAGGGGCTGCAGCTGCCGGAGCCAGTGCCATGTACTCCAATCAAGAACAGATTAAAGAATATTTAGACCCGGAAAAAGACGGAGTTATCATTACCGAATCTGAAACTATCAACCAAGATTGGCTAGAAGAGGACTACAAATTCGATAATGGGAAGAGCCAAACACTGGAAGACGTAAAAGAAAACATTACTCCCGACTTTAACGAACTCTCGTTCGGTGAAGCTTTTCGTATGGCGCGTTCAGAACATGGAGGTGGAGGAGGTGTTTTTTGTTGGCATGACAAATACTATCACACTTACACCCGAGAAGAATACAATCAATTAGATGAAAAAGAATTAGATGCGCTTTTCCTCGCTTATAAAGAGGCTGCAAACGGAGACGCCGAAGCCATCTCAAACAGCTTGGCCGAAACAATGAAAGAGACTCAGGAAGATGTGTATACAGAAAACGATAACAACGATTATTACAACGAAGACAGCGACCTAAATGACTACGGAGATTCAGAACTCTATGCAGACAATGGAGACGTTGACTTCAATATCGATATTCTTTAACCTTTAAAAAAAGAAAATATGGCTATTATTCAATGTCCTCAATGCAACAACACATTCAATCTGCCGGAAATTATCATAAAAAAAGTTT
>JAFUNW010000162.1 GCA_017472905.1 Bacteroidaceae bacterium | reverse complement strand
CATTGTAAACAGAATGAAGAAAGCTTAAATTCTAGTAACCCCCTTAAACAGAAATAAGATATGGAATTATTATTGATATTTATTACAGCCATCTTCGTTAACAACGTGGTTTTCTCTCAATTTTTGGGAATATGCCCGTTCTTAGGAGTTTCCAAGAAGATTGAAACAGCTGCCGGTATGGGTGCAGCCGTAGCTTTTGTGTTGACTATTGCTACAATTGTAACCTATTTGATTCAGATCTATGTACTGGATGCCAATGGACTTGGTTATCTGCAGACCATCACGTTTATTCTGGTGATTGCAGCCTTGGTACAAATGGTAGAAATCATCTTGAAGAAAGTTTCTCCGGCTCTTTATCAAGCTTTAGGTGTATTCTTGCCTTTGATTACGACAAACTGTTGCATTCTTGGTGTTGCCATTTTGGTTATTCAAAAAGAGTTTGACCTGCTAACCGGTGTAGTATATGCATTTTCTACAGCCTTGGGGTTTGCTTTGGCTTTGATTATCTTTGCCGGAATTCGTGAGCAATTGAGTTTGGTTAATGTTCCCAAGGGAATGCGTGGCATGTCCATAGCATTGGTTACAGCCGGTTTGTTGGCTATGGCTTTTATGGGATTTTCCGGTGTTGATCAAGGTTTGGAAGCTCTTTTCGGCCTAAATAAATAATAAGCGGATTTTAAACTCCGTCAACAATATAATGGAGAATGTCGTTGCTTTGCGATATTCTCCATTTCTTTTTGGCAAAAAATACCCCTATCATTGCTTGTCTTTCCAATAATTTATGTAATTTTGCTCAATCAAAATAGAAGAAGACAAAATGACTACATCACTATTGGTGCTTGCAGCCACTATGGGGAATCGTTACGGAGGACTGAAATATCCTGAGGGGATAGGACCTAATGGAGAAACCGTTCTGGATTACTCTATATACGATGCCGTAAAAGCGGGCTTTAAGAAAATCGTATTCGTTGTTAGCAAATACTTTGAAGAAGATTTTAAGAATAAAATATCCGATAAATATCAGAATGTTGTAGATTTGGCATTCGTGTATCAGGATGTTGATTTAGTAGCAGAGGAGAAGAGAAATCCCAAACGTACACATCTGTGGGGTTCAGCACAAGCCGTGTTGATGGGAAAAGATGCTATAGATGGACCTTTTGGTGTGATTAATGCTGTGAATTTCTATCAGCGTGAGAGTTTTGAAATACTTTATCGTGAGTTACAAAAACTAGATTCTTACGGTAATGAACACATCTTGGTAAGTTATCGCTTGGCGAACGTATTACCAGAGAGTGGGGGAGCAAACAGAGGCATTTGCGAATTAGATGAAAATAATTATTTGAAAAGTGTGATTGATCATCCCGGAGTAGAACGAATCAGTGGCAATCCCATGTTCTTAAATGAGTTGAACAAGTGGGTTCAATTAGATGAAGAGGCTTTTGTTTCCATGAATATGTGGGGATTTACTCCCTCTATCTTTAGGCTAATAGATCGAGATTTTAATACATTCATAGAACGAAACGGTATGGATCTGAAAGCCTTTTTCACGATTCCGGACTTTATAAATGGAATGATTGAACAGCAAGATGGAATCGTGAAATGCTGTGAAACTCCGGCTGTATGGATGGGAGTGGTTTCACCGGATGATAAGATACAGACAATCTTTCGCATCAATGAAGCTATTAGGAAAGGAATCT
>JAFUNW010000161.1 GCA_017472905.1 Bacteroidaceae bacterium | reverse complement strand
CTCAGCTCTAGTAACCCTAATTTACAAAACATCCCTATTCGAGCCGAAGATGGAAAAGAGATACGAAAAGCATTCATTCCAGACGATGGATGCGAATTCTTCTCAGCCGATTATTCACAAATAGAGTTACGCATCATGGCCCACCTATCGGGAGACAAAAATATGATAGAAGCGTTCCATTCCGGTCACGACATCCATACGGCTACGGCTGCCAAAGTCTTCAAAGTGCCCATCGAAGAGGTGACACGCGAACAACGAAGCAAGGCAAAAACGGCCAATTTCGGAATCATTTACGGTATATCGGCCTTCGGACTCTCGGAACGAATGCACGTTTCGCTCAAGGAAGCCAAAGAATTGATAGCGGAATACTTCGAAACCTACCCCGGTGTAAAGGCATACATGAGCCAAAGCATCGAAACAGCTCGTCAAAACGGATATACCGAAACCATCTGTGGAAGACGATGCTACTTGCCCGACATCCATTCGCACAATGCCATCGTACGAGGATATGCCGAACGAAACGCCATCAATGCACCCATACAAGGCAGCGCGGCTGATATTATCAAAGTGGCCATGATACAAATCCATCAACGTTTTCAAAAGGAAAATATCCGTTCCAAAATGCTCATTCAGGTACACGATGAACTCAACTTCAGCGTATGCCCCGAAGAAAAGAAGCAGGTTAAACAAATCGTAATGGAGGAAATGGAAAAAGCCTTCACCATGCAAGTACCGCTCCTCGCCGATTGCGGTTGGGGAAAAAACTGGTTGGAAGCACATTAAAGAAATCTTTTCAGAGAAAACGGCTTACATTCGACTACTACCGAAGAAGTTTTTCAAATTCAGCGACCGGCTCACCATCGTGAGTCAGTCGCTCTTTTTTTCTGCCGTATTGAAGCGAAAAATCTGCTGCACAGCGGAGAAAAATCTGCTGCACGGCGGAGAAAAATCTGCTGCACGGCGGAGGAAAATCTGCTGCACGGCAAACGGAAGTCTGCTGCACGGCAAACGGAAGTCTGTTGCACGGCGGAATGGAACGAGCCGTGCAGCAGATTTGAGAGAGCAAGTCGAAACAAAAATCATGAAGCCTTCAAATGCTAAAACATTCGGAAAAAGATGCCTGAAATACACTGTAAAATTCTTACAATAAGCCCATTCTTTAAAACAACATCTTCAACTATTCAATAAATAAAAAGCGCCTGTTTTATTCAAATTCACACTTGTTTTATCCAATTTTCACGATAAAACACTATCTTTGCACACAACAAACGACAAAACCTCATGAATCGAATTTTCACGACATTCCTTATACTCTTTATATCGCTCATAACCTACGCTGAGCAGTATAACCTGACCGGACAAAGACTATCTTCACACGAAGGCCTCCCAAGCAACACCATCAATTCCCTGTTGCAAGACAAAGAGGGATATATCTGGCTTGCCACAGATGAGGGGATAAATTGCTACGATGGATACCAATTTGTTCCATTCGCTCTGCCGAAAGCATACTCCCCCATCATCGAAATGAAAGAAGACAAAGACAATAACCTCCTATGGCTTTTTGGGAAAGACGGCAGCACACACTGCATTGACCTTACCACCAAAGAATTGGCCGACCACACCAAAGGCGATGAGGCACAACCCATCTATCAAAATCACCATATCGGAAAAAACTATCTGTGGCTATACGATAAGAACAGGAGCCGAAGAATCCGATTCGCCAACGGGAAGTTCTCCATAGAAGAGTATGAATACACGATACACGAGATCGCGACAGACGATGCGGGTAACGATTGGATTTTAACAGACAGGGGACTCTATTTGAACGGCTTCGAACGAAAATTGCCCGAGTCAGGAAACATTTTCCACATCAGTACATACCGAAACATCTGCCTGGCACTGACCGACAGAGGAATTGTCATTTACAATCAGTCGCGCCGAATTACCCGCCAATCGCCCTACCCTGCCGGATTCAACACTTCCACCATCTCCGACAAAGCCGTATGGCGCGAAACACTCCTTATTTTTACACAAGGAAAGACTTATGCCTACCAAATTATAGATGGTGTATTCTCTAATCCGACCGACTGGCAAGTGGAAGAGGGAGAAGTTGTAGCCAAACAGAACCAAAACATCTACGTAAGCAACAAAAAAGGAAAGCTCACCCGATTCGGGAAAGACAATCGGGTAAAACATCTGAATTTGATACCTGAAGAGCAAAGTTACACCGGACGTCCCTTGTTTCACATTGCGCCCGTCAACGCTTCAACTGAAGCCATCGCCACCTATGGGAACGGCCTTTACTTATATAATATAAAAGAGGAAAAACTGACACACTACACCAAAAATGACGAAAAAAGCGTTGTAAACAGCAATTACCTGACCCACTTGATGACCGACCGAAGCGGCTGCCTTTGGCTTGCAGAAGAGGCTTTGGGACTCAATTGCCTCCGTTTTAAAAGACAGCCCTGTCAATACCGGATGTTGGAAACAAATGCAACCATACAAAACACAAACAACGTGACTGCCATTGCACAAGGGAAAAACAACACACTATGGCTAGGGAATATCTTAGGCGAAATCTATTGTCGGAACATGGAAACAGGGAAAAACAGCCTTGTCAAAAAAACCGGAACCGCCATACAAACCATGTTTGTGGATAGTCAAAATTTATTATGGGCAGGAACCAACCAAGGTTTGTGGATTGAAGAACAAATGTTTCATGTCGGAAATGCCGGATTGACAGCCTCATCCATTCGCGACATCGCTACAACCGGAAAAGGAGACCTTTGGATTGCAACAGAAAAAGGAATATTCCATACGAAAGAAAGCCTAAAAGAGCGTACTTTTCGTTTGTGTATCGACAGTATCGGAGAAGTATATGACTTGGCTACCGACAGTGAGGGAAAGCTATGGGCTGCAACTAAGAAAGGAATCAAAGTTTACACAACAAACACAGCACCGGCAACCATTACCCCGAAACACCTGTACGACCTACTGTCCGACATGCCCATCATCGCCCTAGAAAGAGATATAAACGGTACGGTTTGGGCAGCGACAGCCGAAAAAGAGATTTGGAAATGTACACCCAAGGGAGAAAAATTCGAATGTAGCCAATTGACATTGCCCTGCAAACAGATTTATGCACTGGCCCTCGACCAAGAAAAGAATGTTTGGGTCGCTACAGAAGCAGGAATCCTGCGCATTGCATATCAAAAAGCCCACATCCAAAACTTCCGTTTCACCGAGAACCCGCTAAACAACTTATACAACACACGGGCTTGCATCACATGGACAGACGGCCGTCTGTTGTTCGGCACTTACGAAGGTTTTGCCGAGATAAACGTCAACGATGTAACAAGCGAAGAGAGCCTCTCACCTACTCTGATTACATTCTTCAGCATCAACGACACCAAACGAATGGCTTCGAAAAAGACATTGAAACTGGGATACAACCAACGCGAATTGGAGATTCACTACTCCAACATGCAACATGCAAATCTGGATGCCGTACGTTACCAATACAAACTAGTAGAAAAAAACGAAGAGTGGAGTCCGGCTTCTACAGCAGCTTCCGTACACTATCACGAACTATCACCCGGAAAATATACGTTCCTTGTCAGATCGGACAACGGACGCAACCATTGGAGCGAACCGACTGCTTGCGAAATTATTGTCCACGACCCTTGGTGGAACACGTGGCCGGCCTATCTTTTTTATCTGCTTATCCTAGGAAGCGCAGGATTTTATCTGTTTTCCCTCTTGCAACAAGAAAAGAGCAACACCCCCTATCCTACGTTGCAAGAAAAAGAAAAAAAGACAATCAGCAAAAACACAAAAGAAGAAAACAGCTCTCCTGACATTGCAACCGAAGAAAAAGAAAAAGAAACGGGAGGTCCTCTCCCCCACCCCCAAGACGAGCATTTCATAATGCAACTGAAAGAGATATTAAACAAGAATCGAGAAAACCCGACCTTTTCCGTAGAAGATTTAGCTACACAAATGGGTATGGGACGCACCCGACTATACGAAAAATGTAAAGAGACAGTTCAATGTTCGCCCGCCAACTTGTTGAAAAAAACACGGCTAGAATATGCTGCATCACTCTTGTTGCAAACTTCATTGACCATCGATGAAATACGTATCCGATGCGGATACGGCAACTCTACTAATTTCTACAATCAGTTCAAGCAACACTTCGGAACAAGCCCGCTTCAATATAAAAGAAATAAGAAATAACCGATATTCAACCGAATACAGGCGGTATTGTCAACCCTTCAATACGCTTTCAACACGCTGAACTACTATAGCCGGCACAATACCAAAAAGACAAGCATAATCTTGACGTAAGCAAGGCCGATTCCCAAAAACAGAACATGGCCGACAAGACAATTCGGCAATTTGTACCACATTCTCTTCATGCTGACCATACCCCATAAAGCCGCAATAAGGATGAGTAGCTCCCCAAATGGAAACAACAGGCAGATTCACCAAAGAAGCCAAGTGCATATTGGCCGAATCCATGGAGAGCATCACGTCCAAATGGCTCATTAAAATCAGTTCGGTCTCCATCCGCAACCCTTTTGTAGAGGAAACAGCCGCATATTTGCTACACCATTCAGCGATTACGGCCTGCTCCTGTTCACCCGCTCCGAAAAGAAACAAACGAGTATGAGGCCGTTCACTAAGTGTAGCAACCACTTGCTCCATCAACTCTAGCGGATAAATCTTTCCCTTATGGGCCGCAAACGGAGCAACTCCAATCCATTGTTCTTTGGGTTGCTTTTCACCCACAACTCCGACAATTCGAGCAAAATCACCCTTCTCATTACCAAAAATAGAAGTGAAATCTATCTCTACCGGCAACTTTAATGCGGCCAATACGTCACAATAATGTTTAAAAGATGTAGGTTGTTGTACCAAAACCTTGTCTTTGACACGTGTCAACTTGCGCTTTCCGGCCTTCCCCTTATCTATGACGGCACACCCTACTCCACTCAGTCTAAAGAAAGTACGTAAAAGTTGACTGCGCAAAACATTGTGTAAATCGGCCACGACATCAAACGAGCGGAAACTACGAAGTTCCCGAAAAAGACGGTAAATCCCTTTTACGCCTCGATGCTCTTGTTTTAAATTCGCTCCATAAAAAGAGACATTGGAGGGCATTTGCAAAAAGAGCGGACGCATAGTCTCTCTGCTCAAAACCGTAAAATGATGTTGAGGGTACTTTCTTGCCACTGAATAGACTACAGGAACAGTCATTGCCACGTCCCCAAAAGCAGAAAAGCGGATTAAAAGAATATTCATTACTGCGGTTCTACTGAAAAGACGGGAAACGACTATTTTCCTCCGTAAAGCACCGGATTCAAAGCGGGATCATTGTACATCTTCATCTGTTTATAAACTTTCATGTACTTACGTCCGGCTTCTATATCCTCAATCAATTGATCGATGGCCAACGACAAATCTTTCTGTTGCTCTAACAACACATCCAACTTGGCTTGACAAGCCTTTCGATGTTCATCAGTCGTATCTGTCCGTTCCGTTTCCTGACGCATGTGGTAGATTTTCAAAGCCAAAATGGAAAGTCTGTCTACAGCCCATGCCGGACTTTCGGTATTTATCGTAGCTTCAGGCAATGGAACGACAGATTGATATTTCTGTAAGAAATAACTGTCTATCAATTCCACCAAGTCAGTACGATCTTGATTACTCTTGTCAATACGGCGTTTCAGGTTCAATGCTTCAACCGGATCAATCTGCGGATCGCGAATAATATCCTCAAAGTGCCATTGCACAGTATCAATCCAATTCTTCAAATAAAGATAATACTCAATGCTTTTCAGTGGATAGGGATTTTGAATGGGAGTATCTACGTTATCTGTTACATGATAATCGGCAATAGCCTGTTCAAAGATAGGGTTGCTAAGTGCTGTAAACGTCATTTTTCTTATTTGATAGGTGAAACATTTCTATTTAATGGCGGCAAATTTAACGATAAACTTTCAAATACAACAACGAATCGTCCGAAAATCAAAGGTTTCCATGCATTTCTCTGCCATTCTTCCTCTAAAAATAGAAAAAGAAAGGAGATTTTTAAATACACTCTCACAAAAACGAGCTACGAATGACGCTTCTCATATTAATCAAAATGCGATTTATACAGAATAGACTACCCTTTAACAAAATATCGCTTTGTTTATTTGGCAGAACTTCCGGTTTACACTATCTTTGCACCCGAAATGAATGTGGAAAGATTTGGGCAGCTTGCAACCACTGTAAAAAATGCTAAATAACAGTCGATTCTTTCACTGTGTGCAATCTATCTACCCTTTCTTCCCCTGAATTTCTCTGTTTGTCAATTTAATAAAATATATAAGAAGAGAAAAATGGGATATCTATTTACATCTGAATCGGTGTCTGAGGGACACCCCGATAAAGTGGCCGACCAAATATCGGACGCAGTACTTGACGAATTATTGGCTTACGACCCCAACTCAAAAGTAGCCTGCGAAACATTGGTAACCACCGGACAAGTCGTATTGGCCGGTGAAGTAAAATCACAAGCTTACGTGGATTTACAGGAAACTGCTCGCCGCGTAATAAAACGTATCGGATATACCAAAGGCGAATACATGTTTGAAAGCAATTCTTGCGGTGTATTCTCTGCCATTCATGAACAAAGTGCAGACATAAACCGAGGCGTTGAACGTGAAAACCCAATGGATCAAGGAGCCGGAGACCAAGGCATGATGTTCGGATACGCTACAAACGAAACGGAAAACTACATGCCTTTATCGCTTGATTTGGCGCATAATATCTTATTGGAATTGGCAGAAATACGCCGCGAAGGAAAAGAAATGACTTATCTCCGTCCTGATGCAAAAAGCCAAGTTACCATTGAATATGACGACAACGGATGTCCGGTTCGTATTGACACCATCGTAGTCTCAACTCAACACGATGAATTTGTTCTTCCCAAAGAAAATACTCCCGAAGCACAACAAAAAGCAGATGAGAAGATGTTGGCACAAATCAGGAAAGACGTTATTGAAATCTTGATGCCCCGCGTAGTAGCCGGCATACACAATGAAAAAGTATTGGCCCTTTTTAATGAAAATATCACCTACCACGTAAATCCTACCGGTAAGTTCGTCATCGGAGGTCCACACGGAGACACCGGACTTACTGGACGCAAAATCATTGTAGATACTTATGGAGGAAAAGGCGCACATGGGGGAGGAGCATTCTCTGGAAAAGACCCGAGCAAAGTAGACCGTAGTGCCGCCTATGCAGCACGTCATATTGCAAAAAATTTGGTAGCAGCCGGAGTTTCCGATGAAGTGTTAGTACAAGTCTCATACGCAATCGGAGTGGCAAAGCCCATCAACATCTATGTAAATACTTACGGACGTAGTCATGTAGCCATGAGCGATGGCGAAATAGCACGCAAAATAGACGAAATCTTCGACATGCGTCCAAAAGCGATTGAAGAACGTCTGAAATTGCGTAACCCAATTTACAGTGAAACAGCTTCATACGGACACATGGGACGACAACCTCAAATTGTGACCAAAACATTCTCAAGCAGATATCAAGAAGAGAAAAAAATGGAAGTAGAACTCTTTACTTGGGAGAAGCTTGATTACGTAGAGAAAATCAAAGAAACGTTTGGGCTCTGAAAGAAAAAGTAGAAATTACTTTAATATAAAATATTCCTTATTTAAAAAAGATTCATGCAGTTGAGTAGAGACTCCTATCCTACTTGCATGAATCTTTTTTTGAATACCCTCCAACCAATCATTCCTATAAAGCCTGAATTTAGGCTCCCAAAATAACATTTCACCCACTCTTTTCATTTAAAATTAATAAAAATGCGTCTGCAATGCTCTGTTTTCTCCTATTTTTCGTACTTTTGTCACTCATTGTACGAATAATAATTTTTAGATTAAACCATTAAATAATCCAAAGCGTATGAAAACCAATTATGAAATTCGGTATGCAGCACATCCCGAAGATGCAAAAAGCTACGACACAAAGCGCATTAGACGCGACTTCCTGATAGAGCGAGTGTTTGAAGCTGACGAAGTAAACATGGTCT
>JAFUNW010000160.1 GCA_017472905.1 Bacteroidaceae bacterium | reverse complement strand
TCGGAAGAGGAAACATATTCTACATAATCATACAAACCGGAAATTCCGGTAGAAGCAAGAGATGCCCCAAGACGTACACCTAAATAGGGAGAGAAACGATAACCACCCGATACGCCACCGGTCCATCCAATACCGGAAGCTGCATCTTTATATCGTTTGTTTTGCCAAATGGTACTGAGGCCCCCATCCAAAGAGACGTAAGAATAGGGAATAAATGGAGAGGATTCCATTACTTCAGCTACAACTTTCTTCTCCTTATTGCAAGATGAACGTGCCGGAGCACTCATTCGAAAACCAACATTCAGTCCATAAACTTCATCGCTATACTTTTCGCTCAAATTGGGACGATTCTCATAAGGAATATCATAGTTCAACACCGTCACACGAGGTTCCAAGAAGAATGCGAAATCATCCCAAGGGCGAAACAGGAACTGTAATCCTCCGGTCAATCCCAAGTAATTGCACTTCAAGAATTGTTTCTTTCCATCGGTATCAAAATCAGTCTTAACCAACCAACCCATCTCACCTCCGGCTGCTAAATTGACTTCAAAAAATGCATTTCGATCAAATTGGGCGACATTACCAAAACCCATTGGATTAATCAAGGCCTCTACCCGAAGACCACCATGTCCCTGTAGTTCTTCATAAATATATGAGCGACTATCCTTTACCATAGAAACGGCCTCTTTCCAACGGGTTTCTGCCAATGCTGCAGAAAGTTTTACTCCAATTCCGGGAGTCAACCATTTTCCCAACGACAACGTATAAGCATTTCCCAACGAACGACTGAAGCCGATATCGTTTCCCCCGTATGTCGCTGCTCCGGTACTCATCTCCAAGAAAGTATTCTTCAACAGGTATCGACCGGTATCACACGGCCAGGAGAAGTTCACATCTGTGAACGTATATTTCAAACCCACCTCTACACCGTATGCCGTATGCATTTTGTGTCGACCACCACCTTTTAACAGATCATATCCATCGGATGCAAAACTCAAGGAGGGTTCTAAGGTGATAGCCGTATTGCTTCCGGCTTTAAACAGGAACTGCAATCCCAAATTCATACCGTAGGCCTTGCTTTTGGTTTCTCCTAAAGAAGTTCGATAATAGCTCAATCCCCATACACCCACAACATCCATGAATCGCTTCGGATTGTATTTCCAAAGCATGGAACTGAAATTGCACAGGTAGTCGGCACGAAAAACATAGTTCATCAAGTCTTGTTTGCTCTCCTGCTCTACAAATGAATTGAAGCCAAAACCTAAACGCATACCATGTATAGAGGTAAATTCTTTTCCTATATAGAAATGTCCACGACTGCCCTCTGTCAACGTTCGTTTGTTGCGGCTTTGATCGACCCAACTTAAGCCACCGGACAAAGAGAAGAATAGGTGATCGCTCCAACTGTTTTTTTCTATAAACGATTGGTTCTCGGGAATGAAACGTTTCTGACCGATAAAACGGCGAGCATCAAAACCGGCCGTATCTACCATTGCCGCCAACGAATCTATACGAGCTTGTTCACGAGCATTCTCCTGTTTTTGTAGACGTTCACGTTCTTCTTTCTGCCTTTTTATCTCATCCCATTTTTTTTTGGATTCGGCATCCATTATGACAGAATCCTCCACTTCCTGTTCTATCTGAGCATATCCTCCCAATGATAGAAACAACAAACAGAAAAACACAAAATACCCCTTATTCATTCTTTTTCTTCTCTTCATCTTCTTTCCACTTATCAAACTTTTCTACGGCTTCGTCAAATTCGATTTTATTCCCTTTGTTATCCACAAACACAGCATCCACGTTAGCTATTTCGATAAACTTTTCATCCACTTTGAAACAATCCAACAAATGTGCCACTGCATCACTACCTTTTCCGGTCTTTCCCTCTTTCATATCAATCTGCGCCATGAAGTAGAATTTTCGAGGATTGTCATCTTTCAATTTTGTTTCTGCAATCAAACGAGCGTGACGTAAATTTTGTGTTCCTCCATTAGCAATGCTGATAACAATGTCGTTGTTGGGAGAAGTTGCAGCTACCGGTTCTGAATAGTTCGGGTCGTCAAATTTCCCGTATAAGCACATTAGAAATGCATTCAATAATCGCTGTTCTTCACTCGGAGGCAGGTAAGCATTCATATAACGAGCACTGGCATAATCCTCGCAAAGTACATACATTGCCAATTGATTGGCGATCACCGGAATACGATTATACGTAATCATCTTTCCGGTATTCATGTCTTGTCTTTGGTAATTGGCATACGAAGCATCTTTCCGGATATAAGGCAATAGCATGGTGCTGTCGGCTTTTCCTTCGCGAATCAAAAAAGCGGCATAGTTGCATGCAGCCAATTCATCGGCCTTCCCATTCTGGGTCTTCTTGGTAAATTCGTAATAACCTTTGTATATCTTCCGTAAATCGGCCGAATCTTTTACAATATTGGCCAATCGCCAATAATCATACCGATCGAAAAAGACATTCGGATGGTTTACGGTGTCTTTGGATAGTCTGAAGTTTTCCAATATTTCGCTATCAGTCAATGCACGTTTGGTCTGATAGGTATATTCATATTTTACAGCACGAAGTTTGGGCAGGTAAATTTCTTTAATCACTGAACGATAATCGGACATACGACTGATTTCGGAAAATTGGCGAGCCATGTTACCCTCGTGCTGTGCTACAATTTCGCGAATTCGGTCAGCCATTTCGAACAAAGAATCTTTAGCGAGGCTGTCGGCCACTTCGCTCCATTCGGCAACAACCGCATCTGATTCGATGGTCATACGATTACGAGTATATTGACTCAGTTTAGATACTATTTCGTTTTTGGCAAAGGCAGCCCGCCGACCGGCCAAATTCTTGTTGCTCTCGTAATTTCCTTCCGGAGATGCTTTGCCGATAATCTTTACCGACCGCAGATAGTTGTTCGTAGAGTTTTCAATAGACAACATTTCGTCTTGCAAACGGGCTATTTCCAAATCATTGTTCGGATTATTAGGGTCCAAGATGGCTTTACCATTCAAAAACGTTAAGTTAATATCTCCGACCGCATCGTGATTATCCAATTTCGGTTCCACTCTGAATGCCGGGTCAGCAGGATTCAAGAACATCGCTCCGAACTTAAAGTCTAGGAAGCGCATTGGTTTGTTGTCTTCACAATGCTTGATAACGAACTTTTCGCTATGCAATACTCGGTTGTAATCTTCGTAAAATACCTCAGCATAGGCTCTATAAGCTCGTTTGGTATCTTTCTTTTTAAACACAAGCCCATCAAAATCGTATCGTCCATCATAAACCTGCCGCATACTGTCTACTTGAGCTGAGATTATTGAGTCAATTTTTAAATTAAAATCCAAGCGGCGTTCTTGGGTCAATTCATTTTCATCCCCATAAAAAGCGCGTGGACTTAAAAAGGTAGTATCTTTAAGAGTTGAATCGCAATCGACTACGTAGGGCTGAATCAACAGACGAACATTTTTCTTTTGCAACATTGTATCTACGGGAATGGTTGACTTGACCAGAACATAAGGACCAAATACCAAATCGCCAACCTTTAGTCCTTTTCCTTTGGCATTAACATTAACTTCTGTTATTACTATACCTTTCTCTGCATCCAATACAATATCCTCTAATTCCAATTTGCCATTGATCGGCTGATATTTAGGTTCGCCGGAAAATGGCATATACAACAAATAGCCGTTTTCCGGAACGTCATAGACCGAGTAATTGCCATTTACGTCTGTAGCTACTTGCCCCTCTACAAGCCCATACTTCGGTCCCAACCAATCCTTGAACACCGATTTACGGTCGTGCAAATACATCACAGACTGTTGCATTGCAGCATCTGCCGTAGCTTTGTCCGGCAAAGGATAGACAAATACATATTCTGCAGGAACCGTTTCCTCTACTTTTTCGCCATTCACGACCTTATTCACTTTCTGCATCACACGCCCCGTAACAGTAATGTTACGTTGAGCATGTACTGTAATAACCAGACTCAGACTGAAAGCAAAAGCTATCCAAAAATTACGTTGATTCATAGGTCTACTTGTTTAATTCGTTAAACGATTCAGGTTATTTCAATATATAAGAGATGGAGATTCCCAATTTAGTCGGCAACAACGAATATCCTTTGGCATTGTCTTCGGAAATGCCCTCCGTTTCATAGTCTTCGTAATTATCTCCTACATAATATTGCTTCTGCGAATAAAATACCGGACCAAAACCTCCATAAAATTCAATGTTCCATCGCTTGGCTATATCCAATACATAGCCGAAAGTCAGTCCCAATCCAAACGCCTCTCCCTGATAGACATGCTTTCCCCAGGTAATGTCGTAAGTAGCTCCCAAAGCCGAGAGTCCGATATATTCGCGCACCATCGGCCGGCCGTTGAACCAATAACGCAACTCCGGCTGTACACACAACATCTTCATATCTTTTCCCCAAGGTTTATAGTTTCCGAATACATCCACTCCCAAGGATGTCTTGTCGCTACTTACCACCTCCAATCCTAGGTTCGGAGTCATTACGGCCAACTTTAAGGCATCGGTTTTCACCGCCAACAATTGTGCCTTTCCTACAACAGGAAACAACAAACCGATGCAAAATATCAGATACAAGATGCGTAGTTTCATCATTCTCTTTTTATTCTAATGTAAATATCAAATCCGAGCAGGAACTTCTGGTCTCCAAAGATACCGGAGCCTCCGAAAGGCGGAACGTAACACTCTGCAACACACCCGGTTCAATGGTGAACAGCGATTCTTCTGCTATGTCTATGGTATAGACAAACTCTTCCTCATTATACTGTACAAACAACCGGATAGCCTTCAATCCCATTCCGGGAACAAGCAACACGGAGCCTAACAAATGAGTCTGAAGTACGCTAAGTTCCATTGCTTTTCCTTGCAAATCAATGCTCAAGGTATCGGGAGTCTGTCCAAAAGGAAAAACAAAACTTCCATCGGCTACCCGCATCCATGCGTCATCCAAAGAATAGGTAGTAATCAACTCTACTTTTTCCAGCCATCTATTTTCCAGATAAATGGGTTGATCGGCCGCAAACTTGAACGAGAAAGCTCCCAATGCATGTTTGAAGGGCAAATTGATAATGGCATTGTCTGTTCCGGCTTGACACACCGAAGAGACCTTGCCTGTATATAATATGTCTTCCTGAAGAGTCAAATCAATGGGGACAACCGCTCCATAACCTTCTATGAGCGTATCCCGTTTCAGAGGCCAATAGGCATAAACAGCCATAGCCGGATTGCCTCCCATCGGATAATATGCCTCCACACTGTCGGGCACAAGCGCATTACCGGCTTCTATATTATAAGGGCAATTGCGCAACGGATGTTGGAATATTCCGTCATCTGCCGTTTGCCACTCCAACGTATCTATGCATTCTGCCTCTGTACGAATGCCATAAATACCAATTTGTTTTCCACATTCTGCCGTAATCGGCAACGTTGTATCTGTAATAAGCGTGCGTGTCAGTCCAACAACCGGCTCCATTGTCATACTGAATTGTACAGCCATCGGTTCTCCGGGAGTATATCCTCCCGGAGAGTCCGATTCGCTGCACGATGTCAGTAAAACCAATACAGCACAAATTGAACTTAAAGCTGTTTGTTTCATTTAGTTACAATTCAATAGGAATATCAGTTTCAACTATCTCCCAAGGCTTAAGTACTGCATTGAGTTTGATTTCTTGTGGGCCATAAACAGTCATATTGATGTTATAGGAATGTCCCATTTCTGTCGTTCCTTCTTCAAGATGCTCACTAAGTGAAAGAGGGAATTCACTGACGAACTCTTTGCCATTTTCATCAACAAGTACGACTCTGATACCGTATGATTCCAAACCGGGTATTACCATCAAGGCATCACCCACCTTACTGCGTTCGTCTGCAGACACCGGTACAAGTGACAAAGCCTCAGAATTAGCATCATGTAAATAGAAATCTTTCAGATTTTCATCATCATAATAGCCAACTCCCCAATAATCTTCATTCTTATCATTGGAAGCAACTACAAGTTCAAACATGTAAGGCATATCAAAAAGAGTTATTTCCTTCACACTCATACGAGTAGCGTTCTCCTTACTACCTGTATAGTCCGCACCGGCCTCAACCGTAAAGGTGAATCGGCTTAAGTAGTGAAAGAATTCCATCTTAGGAAGCTCATGTGCTGCCGTACGGAAATATTTGGCACTGTAGGCATACTGTTCTTCAGAAGAAGCTTTTCCTATCAACACATCCTTATAACCATCTATCTCCATATTCACCATGATACCATCCGAAATAGTAGTAACTTTCGCATCGTCCTGTACAGGATAATAACCATAGAAGTCATATTTGTACCAGTTACTAATGGGATAGAAATATTGAGCTTCCGGATCTGCCCAAACAATAGAAGTTGACGTAACATTGTCTATTGTATCCATCACTGCATTTGCCGGAACATTGTGCATCAGCACGTCTGTCTTGCCATATTCGCTATAACGTGTCCAATCAATATCCGGAGCCGGCGGATTGATTTCGGGATTCTGTTTATCCTTGGCTACGCAAAAGATACCCAAGCCATCGACTTTGAAAGCTTTGTTTTCATCGCTTTCAATGCTTGCACGTGTGGCAGCAGTTCCCGAAGATAGTTTGATTTCTACTTCACTATCACCTATAACTGCCTCCACCATCGATCCTTCTTTCAGCGGCTCATTGTCGTTGGAACATCCCGGCAGCAGGGCTACTGCTGCCAGAATGGTAAACCAAGATAATTTCTTCATTGATTCAAATCGTTTGGTTTATTGATATTAAATTTGATCTTCCGGAATAAGAGGAATATCTTCACCTTTATTCCAAGGAGTAAGTTCTGTCGTAACTTTGATTTCTTGGATACCATACAATGTAATTGTTACATCATAAGCTGTTCCGGCTGCGAATGTAGCACTTCCTGCATTTGAAGGAATTTGGATTGTCATCGGAACCGGTTTCAAAAGACCTTCTGTAGCACCGGCCGGCTGTTGACGCATGTAGATAGTACCCGTATATTCTGTTACATTCGGAGCAACCAACAAACCTTCACCAATCTTATTTCCTTCTGTTGTGATGGCAACCGGAGTCAAAGCTTGCAACAAGGTTTCGCCTTCTACCTTTTCTTTAACCTCCATCGGTACAGTCTCTTCATCAGTCCAATTAATGATTGAAGGCAATTCTCCGGCAGCATTGGCAACTACCATTTGACCATTGGCCAACGAATTAACCTCAATCTTTTCAATATAGATAGAAGTGTTAACATCGTTTTCTTCATCGATAACCGGTTCTTCAGCTGCTACCACCTTGAAATTCAGTTTTGTCAACAAGTGGTTGAACTTCAACGTAGGTTGTACATCGCGGCGAGCGGCATACGAACTGTAGTTACGGCCTTCCCAAATGCCTTCTTTGGTTGCATCAAGTACATCAACTGAAAAATCAGCCTTAGCGGTCATCAAATCTTGAGAGCCATCGATTTTCACATCAATCAACAATTGATCGGCATTAGTCGGATCTACATACGGTACGAACTCACTCTGTCCTTCTGCAAATGCATCGTCAGCATGATAACCATAGAAGTCAAAGTTTCCAACCGTAGGATAATAATAGTATTGTTTGCTCATACTCTCTACGCCGGTAATGTAGCCGGTAGAAGTACCGTTTGTCGGAGCGATCAACTGTACGTTATACATAATTGATCCTAATTCATTTCCTTCTCCATCTTTATCCGAAGCCGGAGTCAAAGTACCTTGATTCACCATCATGATGTTCAAGACTTGTCCATTCCACGATGCATTCACTGTATCACCAACCATACCGGTTCCACGAGTCGATACAGACAAAGCGTTTCCATTGGATACACCCAATTGGATCAGTTCACGACCGGCTTCCGGTTGATTTACAGAAACCGATTCATTCTCGTTTGAGCAACTGCTCAACAACCCTACTGCAAGGGCTGCAAACATGAATTGTTTTTTCATAACGTTTTAATTTAAATTGGTAATTTATTTGAATTTATTTAATGGTTTTCATTTTATTCTATGATGGGACCTTCCGATATTTCATCATCCCACGTGATGTCTACTCCTTTTTTCCATTCTATCCCGGATGTTTGAAGCGTAATCTCTTGCAAACCGTAGACAGTAATGTAAATATTGTTCAAACTTCCTTTCTCAAACATTTTTTTATTTGGCAAAGAAAGGGTATAAGAAGGATGAAATGTTCTTTCTTCGCCATTGACGACTTGCGAACAGACAAGCAATAATTCATAGCTTTCCTGAGGAGCCAACATCAAATCGGCTCCAATCGGCATGCTTCGAAGTGTATTATCAGCCGTTTGACTTTTTAAAGGCAAAGAACCTATATCATAACGTTCCGACTTTAATGACCGAGAATCCGTAGCGGTATATTCAATGCTTCCATCAAGATGCTTGATAGTATCCGGCAAATGGAAATCGCGAACATCAGTCGCATTAGCTGTAAAGTCCACTCCGACCAATGTTGTGTCTTTCGCTGCTACAGTAAAAGTGCCTTTATTTCGGCAGTTTCTCATAATCACATCATGAATCTTGATATCTTTTGCTGCTTCATCTCCACGTTGTACCGCAAAATGGAAGCGTACCAATTCATGTTTGATATTAAAATTGGGATGTATTCCTCTATGACCTAACCAAGTACTATACACATATTGTCCTCTTTCCGGTTTGAAGTCGGCCAATAATTCTTGATTACCGGCTCCTTCCAAACGTTTGATTTCGCTTTCAGAAAAAGAGGGACGAGCAACACCTGAAAAAATATCTTGTGTTCCATCTATTGTCAAATTGAAATGAATCCGATCTTTTTCACGCTTCACTTCACCAATCTCCGCATCATCGTAATGGTAAATAAAAAAATTATATTTATAATCCTGATGTTCATGATTGTAATAGACTGAGGTTCCATCTGCCCATACAACAGCCTCACTAGCTCCGGCATCAGTTGTAACATCCAACTTCACCCGCTTTCCATGAGAATGAGCCGGAGTATCTAACAATCCATCAACTAAAACCGCATCTGCTTGAGTATAATCAATGGCTCCCTCATCCGGATAAGCGACATTGGACGCTTGAAAAGCAAAGACAAAAAGCTCTGCCTGACCTTTCTGCCACTGCGACTCTTTATCGATCGGACCATAACCACGTGTTATGTAATCCAATTGCGGTGTTTTTACCGTTAGCATAATAGGGATGGAATCGGACGTAACGTAATCGCCCACAACATCACCCGGTTCTTCATACATAATACCGGGATACGATTCTGAGCATCCGAAACACAAGCAAGCCAATCCTGCAAGAATCGCTCCTTCCCAACCTTTTCGTTTGTGTTCTATCTTCATTTTAAATATCTATTTCAAAATTTCTAGCTTTCTGCCATACATCCAAAGCATTATCCTGATCGGAATCTTCCCACACCTCATTATTTTTGATGTGCAAGATACTAGATATATCCAATACGATTTCGTATCCGTTTTGCTGTACATGTACCTCATCCGATGCTGTAACTAAAGGACGTGCCTTACCTATTGTATTATACAGATTAATAATCGCATAAATCGTCTTTTTTACCGATACGCCATCGCGTACACCGGTGGTATAGACACACAACTGTAAAATTCCCGGCCCTTGATTATAGCCGGAATTGTTTGCACGCAACAATCCGATAGCATTCACTCGCCCTTCACACTCCAATAGAGTTTTATCCTCGTTCTCATCATAATCCGCTTCCGGGAAAAATACCATTTTATGAGTATGCGAAACATCAACAAACTGTGTGGTCAATTCAAAACGTTCCGGAATACCGGAAAGAACACCGATGATGGTATCAATCTTTACGCCAATCTCCTTTTCTATACGAAAACGAATGGTATATTCTTGGGTTATGGGACGAGGCGACAAAAACACATCACTCTCTACTCCGGAAAGAATCTGTTTCTTTGGAACAAAAGCGTAATAGGTTGGTTTCATGGCTGATTGAATAAAAAAGCCATAAGCATTATAGTCTATCCAAGCACGAGAACCAACATCCACACTATCCTTCGGATTGGTCTTATATTTGACATAAAGTTCCCTAGCCGTAATGCCTATATCCGAACGGAACTCTTCCAAACGTTCTATTTCACTCTCTTCATAATTATGATTGATAGCCAAGAACTGATATTCTCCACCTTTCACGGTCATACGCCTCATTTCAGAAGATGTTTCATCTTCTTCATCTGCCGGAGACTCATCTGTTATATCCTCACTTTCCGTCTCACCTCCCCCGTTTTCATCAGAATCTTCTTCTATTGGTTGTTCATCTATATTAGGAAGATCTTCACCGGTTTCATCTTCAGATGGCGGTACTTCATTTTTTTCTTCATCCACCATCGTTATCAGTTTGCCAAATACAGTTTCGCCTTCAGTTACCATTCCATCTCCATCCGGGAGTTCTACAACAAAACCGGCACGCCATGTATTGATAATTCGATTAGCAATAATCAACATCTGCTCCGGTTTATCCTCGGAATCCTCTTCCCAATCGAAATGAAAAGTCAACGTTGCACGATGAGGATGTTCCTCCACCTCGCACAAATCTACCTCTGCACACGACCAACAAAACGAAATGCATAGGGCCGTCAATATACCTATTATATAATAGTTGATTCGGGACATAGTCTAAATCTCTTTTCTTTTTATTCTGATTGCCAATAATCTGTCGTCTGTCACACTCCTCCGATATGTCTGCAAAGAGTCCGAAGATAGAGGAGGCGTATCCTCTTCTGCACGCTTTCTTTTTTTCTCTTTACGGCTACGTAACTTTTCCTGCCGAATAGAGTCTTTTCGTACTTCCTGCTGTACGCGTTTCAACGAATCGGCATGCCACTCTTCTCTACGAAGTGAATCGCGGGAAGCCTGTTTCAACGAATCTTCAACATATTCAAGCCTGCGCAACGAATCGCGTTTGAAGATTTTTTCCAAACGTTCCAACGAATCAGCATATTCTTCCGCTGCCTTTCGGATTTTCCGGTCGCGTCTGACCGAATCGCGATGAAGGCTGTCTGCCACATAAGCTTGGCGTTTACGCAACCTCTTGGCTTCAAGAGAATCTTTCCGATTTTTTGCCCAAACAGCCAAGGAATCTTGTCTGGCTTCATACCCGCCTACATCCGTCAGTATCTTCTTTCGTACCGATTCGAAACGATAAACCAACCCCACACGAAGTTCCGTCACCATCGGAAAAACGGCTTTATTACCCACAGAAGCAATGGGATAACAATTACTTTCAGCATCGTAACGGTACGTATCATAATCTGTATAAAAAAGTCCTAGACTTCCGCCCAAATCCAAATCTATTACATGACGTTTGTAAGTATAAAGAGGAATCATAAAACCGGCTGTCAGCCCCGCGCTAAAAGCATTTCCCTGATAACCCTTGGAACCAAACTTGAACGAATAGTTGTGATAGCCCAAATAGAATCCTGCATAATATCCGCGTTCAGTTCGAGGATTGACACGCTCCATATTAAATGCCCTGCTCCACAAATATTTCAAAGGAATGGAATCCTTGATCTTGGTTAAGTCATCACGCACTCCCGCTTGAGGAATGTTTTTTGTATTCCAATACTTACGTCCTTCGATACGAATGTCCGCCAAATTAAACACCATCGAAGGAAGATAATCGTGGCGACTATTCCAATTATAACGCCCCACGAGACTAACAGTGTAAGGATTACGATAATATTTTGATTTGCCCACTTCCAATTCCACTCCTACATTGGGAATTGTAAACAGCCAATCTACTACATTCGTACGGAAACCTATCCGATTCTTGAACGGAGTTTTGGAAACCGTATCTCGTACAACTGCATCAGAATTCTCTTGGGCTTCAGCAAATAAAGGGAAACAACCAAGAACAATAAATAAGAAAAGAGCCAAGCCCCAACGACCTGTCTCCCATCTTCTCTTATTTCCCCAAAAAAGTTTAATTTTCCCAGTCCAATAAATGTCGCTCTCGTTCAAAGACATAGTGATTGTATTTGATTGTCGCGACAAAAGTATAAAAGAATGCTAAGAAATTACCCCCCCCGAGTTAAAATTTATTAATTGAGACAAAAATCCGGTTTCTTCGCCTTGTTATCCAACCCCCAAGTCGGTATTACCTATCAATATTTCAGCCCGAGGTTCGGAGAGGAGAACCGGATAAACTTCTCGAACAAACCAATTCACCAGAGCCTCATCGCGGCAGACAGTTGTTGTATTGTTACAAAAAAGATTCACACTGAAATATTCAAAATACCGGCGTGCTTCGGCTATATCCGACAGGATGCGCTCACGAGTATCGCCCTGGGTACAACAAAGCAAACAAACACCTTGAAAGTAACGAGCTATATCTGTAGCAGATACGGTTGCAGGAATACCCTTGCACCACTCTTCACGTAAAGAAGGTTGGAAGCTCTCTACTCCGCAACGAAACTTTACATGAGCAGGAGCAAAACGTTGAGCAAAATCGGACAAACGATGGCGATACATGTAATGAGATTCAAACCACAAAGTATGAATC
>JAFUNW010000159.1 GCA_017472905.1 Bacteroidaceae bacterium | reverse complement strand
TATAAGAAAGTAGAACTCGACTATGGTTCAATTATTCCGACAGAAGAATCTCCCACGAAAGAGGGTCATACTTTCAGTGGATGGAGTGAAATACCGGAAGTAATGCCTGCCAATGATGTAACAATAACGGGACGCTTTACAGCCAATGTTTATACAGTGACCTATATTCTGGACGATGAAGTCTTCAAGACCGAAGAGGTAACGTTCGGAACAGCAGTTCCAACTCCTGAAGTACCAGCGAGAGAGGGATACAACTTCAGCGGTTGGGGTGAAGTACCAGCAACGATGCCGGCCGAAGACCTGACCTTCAGAGGAAGCTACTTTATCAACAAGGATTTGAAGTACAACCTCATTTATCTGGTAGACGGAGTTGAATATGAACGGGTAGTTCTCTCATTCGGTGATGCCATTGTTTTGGAAGCATCTCCCACAAAAGAGGGTCATACCTTCAGCGGTTGGAGTGAAGTACCGGCAACGATGCCTTTGCATGACGTGACGGTAAGCGGAACGTTTACAGCAAACTCTTACCGACTCACTTATGTATTGGACGGTGAAACATTCAAGACGGAGCAAGTAACATACGGAACGAGTATAAGTACTCCCGAAGCACCTTCGAAAGAAGGATATACCTTTAGCGGTTGGACAGATGTTCCGACAACCATGCCGGCTCACGATGTAACTGTAACGGGAAGTTACTCCATCAACTCCTATACCTTATTATATATAATAGGCGGTGTAGAATATAAGAAAGTAGAACTCGACTATGGTTCAATTATTCCGACAGAAGAATCTCCTATGAAAGAGGGTCATACTTTCAGTGGATGGAGTGAAATACCGGAAGTGATGCCTGCCAATGATGTAACAATAACGGGACGCTTTACAGCCAATGTTTATACAGTGACCTACTTAGTAGATGGAGAAGTATATGCAACGGAAGAGGTCGTTTATGGTGAGCCGATTGTATTGATAGAATATCCAACGAAAGAAGGCTATACATTCAGCGGATGGAGTGAGGTTCCGGAGAGCATGCCGGCATACGACATTGAGATAGCAGGAAACTTTGAACTGAATCTTATTAAGGTTTTGGAATCAGAGAGGAAAGTGGATGTTTATACGTTGGAGGGTGTGAGAATAAAGATTCAATTGCCTGTTCAGGATATCTTCAAAGAGTTGCAACGAGGTATTTATCTGATTGAAGGTCAAAAAGTTGTTGTAAAGTAATTTGAGAGAGTAACAATAATATTAAATCAAATTTTATTTTCTAATTATAAACTAAAAATTAAATGTATGAAAAAGATTAAATGGTTTGTACCTATTACAATGTTTGTTATGGGATTGGTAACTCCTGTTTTCACATCTTGTGGAGATGATGATGATGAAACAATCAAAATAGAAGAACAGGATTATATGAGTAGTCTTGAACAAAAACAGAAGTTGGAAATTGTAGGAGTGGATTTGGTAGAACACTTCAAAGCTGCAGATTTTCAAAATGTTTATGATTTGGCATTGTATATAGAAGAGGAATATGTTGATTATTATGAGGCAGATGCTATTGAAAAATGGGCAGATAATTGTCTGGAAAGTATTACTAAATTCTTAAAAACAGAAGACGATTATTATAGCTATAATTATTTCAAGCGTATCTATGCAGCTTCAAACTTTACAGGCCATTTTGAACCAAAGAATGGTAAGTGGGTATATACTGCGGCTGATGATTTGCAATTCTCATTGAAAGATGAAGAAGGAAATAATTGTGTGTTGAAATTGACAACATCCGGAAAGACCCAGACTGTATATGTTGGAGAAGATGAAGATTGGGATAATTATTGGGATGATTATGAGGTTGATGTTTATAAAGAGTATTTAGATGTTCCCGAAGTTCTTACATTAACATTGATTCAAGGAAAATCTACTGTAGCTAAAGTAACAATCAATACAGACTTGAAGATGATGTCAAATCCAGACTTTGATTTGAATAATGATGTATATGATGTGAAAGCTACCGTGACGGTTAATGGATATGATTGGATTGTGGAACGTGCTTACTTTGATGGCAACAGTAGTGCAAACTTAAGTGCCAAGTTCAAAAAAGATGGTAAAGTTTTGCTTTCAACAAGTGGCAGTGTTGACGGAGATGTAAGCAGTGAGGAGGCTAAGAACTTGAATTTACGTTTAGATGTAATGGGTGAAGTACAGATTCAAGGAGCTTGTAATGATGTAATGAAATTGGCAGATATTTTAGATAAAGCAGAAGATGAAGAAGAGAATGAGGGCAATTTCAAATCCTATACCAATCAGGCTAATGAATTGATAGACTTAGGTGTTTATTATGGAACTTCAATCAAGCAAGCTTATATTAAATTGGAGCCGTTTGAAGAAAATGATTGGGGATATTATAAATATTGGGAAAGCGAACCGGTTATCTATTTTTTCGATGGTTCTTCGTATAGTACGTTTGAAGCATTCTTTAATGAAAGTAGTTTCAATGATTTCATTGATGCAGTGAAAGATTTAATCAATGATTATGAAAAGACATATGACATGTAATTTCGTTTTTTGTTAATCATGAGAAGTGTATGACGCATGCCATACACTTCTCATTTTTTCAGGTAAATAGATGAAGGCGGTTTCTTTTGTTCGTTATCTTCTTATTTTTTTTCTTTTCTTTTTTTGTTCTGTTTCTTTTGCACAGAATGATTCTTTATTTTATTTGTTGGAAGATGTAACGATAACGAGACGTAAAGTTACGTCTTCTGTTTCAGGACAAATCAACAACGGTACGTTTCTATGGGATATGAGTATGATGCATGAATTGCCTAAGATATTAGGAAATGCCGACCCCATGCATTATATGCAACTTCTTCCCGGAGTACAGACTTGTTCGGAATATGATGCAGGATTACACATACAGGGGTGCGACAATGCTCACAATTTTGTTTCTATAGCAGGTGTTCCACTTTATAATGTAAGTCACATGCTAGGTTTCTTTTCCATATTTAATGCATCGCATTTCCCATTGATGGAATTTACTAAAAGTCCTTATGCTGCAGCTTCGCCGAATAGATTGGGAGGATATCTCAGCATGTCGCTTCCGGATAATGTTCCCGAACGTATTTGTGGGGAGTTCTCTGTTGGTCCCATGTCCTATCAAGGAACTTTTCGTTTTCCTGTCAGCAAAAAATCAGCATTGCATGTCTCTTTACGTGCTGCTTATCTGAATCTTTTGTACAGTCGTTGGTTGAGGATGGATGATAGTCAGTTGGGGTATGGTTTCCATGATTATAATTTAACCTATTTGTATCTACCGAATGAAAGGAATACAATTCGGTTCAATTTTTATTATGGAGGTGATAAGGTAAATATAGCAGAAGAGATTGATAATTCTGACGTTGGATTAAAATGGGGAAATCTGTTGGCCTCGTTTCATTGGAAACGTATTTTGGATGAGTCAGAAGATTTAGAACAGACATTCTATTATACAGGTTATGCCAATCGATTTCAGGTAGAGATGCCAACTCTTTCATTCCGTTTACCTTCTTATATTCGGACGTGGGGATATAAAGGAAAATTCACTTCAAAATATTGGCAGATAGGGGCAGATGTGGCTTTTCATCAAATACAACCGCAAAGTCCGGAGTTATCAAGTACATATAGTTTGTCTACTCAAGTCCAACCCAAACAACGAACACAAGAATATAGTCTGTATGCAAATTATAGGTATTCTTGGGAGAAATGGTTTCTGCAAATAGGGGCAAAAGGAAATCTCTATGTTACTTCTGATGGAGATGTTTTTGCAGCAGCAGATCCTTCTGCCGGTATATCTTATGCAATATCTGGTTTCGGAAACATCAATCTTTCGTATGGTTGGCAGCATCAATATCTGTTTCAAACAGGTTTTTCTAGTATGGGACTCCCCACTGAGTTCTGGTTCTCATGCGGCAGATTTTCTCCACCACAATATGCTCGAAATATGTCCTTGTCGTATGATGTGAATTTGTTTGGAGGAGATTATAATTTATCAGTAGGAGTATACCATAAGAATCTCTTTCATCAAGTTGAGTATAACGGAAATATGTTTGATTTCTTACGGACCTCTTATAGTTTGAACGAGTTACTATTGAAAGGAAATGGTGAAAATTACGGTATTAATATCATGTTGAACAAACGGACGGGACGTCTAACCGGCTGGTTAAGTTATGCATGGGGGAGAGCTTTGCGCAGATTTGAAAATCCGTTGTATAAAAAGCGTTATCCGGCTTCTCATGAACGAATTCATGAATTGAATGTGGTAGGTACATTTCGTTTTAATCAACGTTGGTCTGTTGGTGCTACCGGAGTGTTTGCATCAGGAACTCCATTTACAGCTCCTAAACATTTTTTGCTTGTTAACGGGACATTGGTTTCAGAGTTCGGTGAATTTAATGCCAATCGTTTGAAACCTTATTGCAGAATTGATCTTTCAGCCAATTACAATTTCTCTTGTAGCAAAGGACGTGAAAGCGGAATCAATCTTTCGCTTTACAATGCCACTTATCGAACCAACAATCTGTTTTATCGCCTCAAATTTTATGAGGGAAAATATGGATACAAGCCGGTTCGTTTCTTATTGAATATTCTTCCTTCCATAAATTATTATTATAAATTCTGATTATGATAAAGCAATTTTCTAAATATCTATTTATACTTTGGAGTGCTATATTGTTTGCTTGTCAGGGTGATGAACTGATAGAAGCATCTCCTCAATTGGTCGTAGAGGGTTGGATTGATGCAGGTGGATTTCCTACGGTAATAGTTACAACTACAGTTCCTATAAATAAAGAATACAAGGATGTATCTACTTTGGAAGAGTGTTTGGTTAAGTGGGCGAAAGTGACAGTTAGTAAGGGTGATACTACAGTCGTATTGACCGGTAAAATAGATGAAAATCACTTTCCTTCCTATATATATACAACGGGAAAATTGCGTGGTGAAGTGGGAGAACGTTATAAATTAACGGTGGAATATGGTGATTTTTTTGTTGAGGCGGAGACCACTATTCCTTCTCCGGTCAGTGTGGATTCTTTCATAATAAAACCGATGAATGATGAAGAATTTTGTCAGATGAGTGCTTGTTTTACAGATGATTCGTTGTCTTCCAATTATTATGCATTTTTTTGTATGGAGAGTACTCAAGATACTCCCTCTTCTTTTCGGCTTTCACCTCAGGGCATATTTTCAGATAATATAGAAGGGCATGTGTTGCGTGTTCCTATTTATATGCCGACATCTTTGTTTAAGACAGAGGAAGAATACAGTCGTTATTTTTCTGTTGGTGATTCTGTAATTGTGAAGTTGGTAAACATGGATGTTGTTAGTTATAAATTTTGGGACAGTTTTGAGAAAATACGTATGCTTTCACGCAATCCGTTGTTTCCTGTATCGGATAATATGGAATCTAATATCCGGGGTGGATTGGGTTATTGGTGCGGTTATGGAGCTAGCTATTATTCCATTAAATTCTGAAATGAAAGATTCAATGTGTAGATTTACACATTTCATTTGGAAAAATAAATGATAAATAGGGGAAAAGTTTTTTGTTTTTTCAGAAGGATTTCTATCCAAAAGAATTTTCCGGATTTCCAAAATATAACTCTAAGAATTAAGCGGCATATTTAAACATGTTCTTCACTTGATTAAAAGGCTTGAAATGCTGGTTTGAATAGGGGTTCCGTAATTAATTCACTTTATTAACTGTATAATATCATCATAACATTATTCTTTCTATCTTTTATAAGAGAAAATATAATTATTATATAACACAAAAGGCTCCC
>JAFUNW010000158.1 GCA_017472905.1 Bacteroidaceae bacterium | reverse complement strand
CATTGGCTACTACCGTAGATGCCAAGTTGGCCATCATCGAAGCTGCCATGAAGGCACAGACATCGGCTCTCGAAACCAAGCTCGACTTGCTCGAAGCGGCTATCAAGGCTTTGCCGGATTATAGCGACCAGTTGGAAGCGATTGCTGCTGCAGTAGAAGCTATTCCAGACTATAGCGACAAGCTTGCTGCACTCGAAACAGCTCTCGAAGCCATTGCAGAAAACATCGAGGCTCAGGAAGGCCAGTATGCTGACGAACTTGCAGCCCTTACCGATGCTATCGATGCCATCAAATCAGAAGTAGCAGCCGGCAACAAGAGCCAGGAAGAAGCCTTGGCAGAAATCATTGCCTTGCTCGAAAGCGGTGCAATCGCTGGTGGCGGTAGCGGTAGCGGCTCCGGTGGAGAAGGCTCCGGTGGAGAAGGCTCCGGTGGTGAAGGCTCTGGTGGCGAAGGCTCTGGAGATGAACCCACAGATCCACATATCTCATTTACTACAGAAAAGCCTAAAGGTAGTACTATTCAATTCACTTGTGCAGGAGAAGTAAAAAGTATATCGGGTGTAGATGGTTTAAAAAAAATTAGCACAAATGAAGATGGTTCCACTTTATTTGAAGCTACACTTACTGAGCAAGAAGTAAAAGTATATGGTACATTTACAGTATTTCACTGTAAAAATATGAACTTTACTAAAATCAATACTGATACACACAGTTCTTTAGAAGATATTAGCTTAAGAGATAACCATGACTTAGTAGAGTTTAATTTTAAATTTAATGCAAAATTGGAGACACTTGACCTCAGAGGTGTAGATTTTACAAAGGAAGAGTTGGAAGACCTTGTGAAAAATAAATTGCCAGGTAGTTCAGATGCATACTGTTTTCTCGATAGTGGTTTTGAGGATGTTGTTGTTGATAATTTGAAGCAGGAAGCCGCTAAGAAAGGGTGGATCCTTTCGTTTTCTTCTTTTTAAACCTTTATTCCCGACAGCACTCCTCCCGTTGCTGTCGGGATTTTTTTGTATGGGTATAACCATTGGATGGGTATGAAACTCTCCAAGAGAAAATAAAAAAACTTCTTGATGTTTTCTTCTGTTCGTCAAGGAGTTTTCTTTCATTCGTCAAGGGGGGAAGATTGGTCTGGATTCGAACAAGTGATACTATAAGAAAAGAGAAAAAGGTTAGCACAACACTCTTGTCACTCAGAGCGATAGCGAAGAGTCTTCGCAGCATCCATTTTCCGAGTACGCCATGCGTCGAGATTCTACTATTCCGTTGTTCAAGACGCTGAATTTCATTTACTTGGCACGGAAATAATCTTGTCATTCCTCTTAAGGCTTTGTTTTCGCTAAAGCTCCTCAGAATGAGAATTGCGTGAGAATGAAATTACTGAAATAACTGAAAATGGAAGAAAATTCCGTGAATACAGATTGGTAAGTTCGGATAATTATGCTTATATTTGCAATAAGTATAACTAAATAGTTTGAAATATGATGAAACAATCTATGAGCGACGATATGCCGAAGGAGTTGGAACCAATCTTCCAATCAATCTATAGCTCGGATTTCTCGGAACATACGCTTCATTTGATGGATAACTATATATATAACATACTCAATGGAAAAACAAATCTTACTCAATTCAATCAACCGGAGCATGCAGGCCTCTGCCTTGCAGGTGAGGTGCTCATCGGGGCGTACATCGTATGCCACTACGCGAGAACAAGCCTTGAAGCAAGTTCAGATGTTGCAACAGGCAAAGCAAGCCCAGCAAACTGGGAAATAGACGCTTTGCAGGAAAAAATGGTTCAGCAATGGGCAGAATCCAAAGGATGCTGGTTTCCCCATGCAGAGCAGGATATTGAATCCGAATACGGCACAATGATTGCCGAAGGTGCTGAAGCAAAGGTGTATTATAAAGAGGGTGACACTTCAGTAATTAAAATCCGTACATCCATCTATGCTACATTAGGTAGAGCCTTGGAATCTATCGTCTTGCATAATACACTTTTCCCCGAGACCCCAATGAATGTGATTGGTTTTACACGCGACCCTCATGGCTTGTTCCGTGCAATCCTCACTCAACCTTACATCGGGTGCGGACGGCTGGCAACCAAACAAGAAATAGATGAAATGGTTGCTGCAAAAGGATTCAGAGACAATTATGATGGGCAAGGTATAAATTATATAGGAGATCGTCTTTGTCTGGAAGATATGCATCCAGCCAATGTTTTCATTGATACAGTTTCCAATACACCAATCTGCATAGATTGTATTGTTAAATTCATACGAAAATAATTTGCATTTCAAAAGCATCGGTATCAGCCACACATTATAGCAAAATATCGCAAAACAATAGATTTGCTTGAATCTGTGGGAAGAGTTGAAGATTTATACCGCTATCATTCCTTGAATTATGAAGTTCTGGTAGGAGACAAGGCCGGATTGGAATCGGTTAGAGTGAACGATCAGTATCGAATAGAATTCAAGACAACCCAAGTGATGTCCGAGATTGTTATAACAGTGTGTAATGTTATTGAATTGTCCAACCATTATAAATGAAGTTTAAGTATGGCAAATATGATAAGACAAGGATACACTCCTACACATCCGGGAGAAGTATTGAAGGATGAAATAGAATATCGTAAGATTTCACAAAAGCAGTTGGCAGAGCAAATGGGTATTTCATATAAGATTCTGAATGACATTTTGAACGGACGTCGGGTGTTGACAACAGCTACTGCCATGATGTTCGAAGCGGCACTGGATGTACCGGCAGACTCATTGATGCGCTTGCAGTTGAAGTACAACATGTATGTAGCAAGTAAAGATAAGACTTTGATGGAACGCTTGGCCCAAATTCGCAAATATGCAGCTTTACTCTAAGCTATAAGTCTTCTTTCTTTTTCTTTCATTCCTACCGCTTCCGAATTCAGCCGAGGCAGTGGGGATGATCATTTATTTGCTCAATTGCCGCTGGGCTTTAGCGCTTTGCTGTTGCTCAGGCGTCGCAAGGGCTTGTCGCTTCGCTCTCGCTCAAGCCGCGAGGGCTTTTTTTCGGACAAGTCCTCAACAACACGTCATTTCTTTTGCCCGAACAAAAGAAACGAAACAAAGACGAGTTGTTGAGGACTCTGTCCGAAAAAAATTCGCCGTCTGCACTTTTTTGCCTACTCCGGTGTGTTGCCTTTTTTAGTGAGGCTTTCTGCGATAGTCGGACATTGGCTGGTTTTTTGAATGGTCGGATTTTTCTTTTGAATGGCCAAATTTTTCTTTTGACTGATCAAATTCTTCTTTTGATTGGCCGGAGGTTTAAGGGTCAGGGGTCACTAGGGTCACCTGGCGCCTGTTTGTGACCCTCTTTTTCTGATTATTATTCTTTGTATAGGGTGGTGATGATTTTGTATTTCATTGAAAAACAGCTAGTTGGTTGTCTGTTGTATTCCCCCTTCTTCAGGGGTAGAATCATTTTCCGACCGGCGAAACTGGAGGTTCTGCTTGCGTCCTTACTTGATTTTGGAAGGTGTATTCGTCAGAGTTTAAGTTTTCAAGAAGACATTTCCGGACGAGTAATCTTGTTTATATCTGTATAATTAGGGGTCAAAAACAGGCGCCTGGTGACCCTAGTGACCCTTGACCCAGAAAATGCTCTTTTTTTGCTTTGAATTTATCTGTAAATGATTAGAAATCAATACGATGCTAGATGTGTATGATTGATTGGATGCGGGACGAAAAGGGATGAAACTGCTCGGATCGGCCGGTGTGTTCGGAAAGAACGGGACAATAAAATCCCGCCCTTCCGATGTGAAAGGACGGGATACTTAGGATAAATTAGATTAATAAGCCAAGTTGTAAAGTGCTTCGATGTCTTCGATGGAAGTTGGACGTGGGTTGCCACCTGTACAGACATCGTTGAATGCATCGACTGCCAGTGTGTGCAAGTCTTCCTTGCGGACACCGATTTCGTTCAGCTTCTGAGGGATGCCGATGCTGAGAGAAAGTTGTTTTACGGCTTCTACGGCAGCCTTTACACCTTCGGCTTCGGTCATGCCGTCTGTATTGACACCCATAGCTTTGGCGATGTGGATATACTTCGGAGCGGCCGGAGAATCAGCATTGTATTCCATAACGTATGGAAGCAACAACGCATTGGCTACACCGTGAGGAGTGTCGTAGTGGGCACCGAGCGGGTGAGCCATAGAGTGAACAATGCCCAGACCTACATTGCTGAAGCCCATACCGGCAATATATTGAGCTTGCGACATTGCTTCGCGAGCTACAGGATCGCTACCGTTGTCTACAGCTGCCTTCAAGTTCGCTGCAATCATTTCAATGGCTTTCAGTTCGAGCATATCCGACATTACCCATGCGCCTGGAGTAATGTAGCTTTCGATGGCGTGAGTCAATGCGTCCATACCGGTAGCTGCAGTCAAGCCTTTCGGCATAGAGTACATTAGTTCCGGGTCAACGATAGCCACTGCCGGGATGTCGTTCGGGTCAACGCATACCATCTTCTTCTTGGCATCTTCGTCGATGATGACATAGTTGATAGTCACTTCGGCGGCTGTACCGGCGGTAGTTGGAAGCGCAAAAGTAGGCACGGCTTTCTTCTTCGTATCGGCTACACCTTCCAATGATTTAACATCGGCAAATTCCGGATTGTTGAAGACAATACCGATGCCCTTGGCTGTATCGATGGCCGAACCACCACCCAAGGCCACGATAAAGTCGGCGCCCGATGCAGTGAAAGCTGCTACCCCATTTTGTACGTTGGCAATGGTTGGATTGGCTTTGACGTCGCTGTATATTTCATAAGGGATGTTGTTCTTTTCGAACACTTCAATTATTTTGTCTGCAACCTTGAAACGGATCAAGTCTTTGTCTGTAACGAAAAATGCTTTCTTGAATCCTCTACGCATTGCTTCGGTAGCAATGCTTTCACGACAACCTGCACCAAAATAGGAGGTTTCGTTCAAAATCATTCTATACATAGTGTAAAAATTTAAGGTTAATATGACTATTCGCAAATATAATATTATTTTTGTGAATAAATGAATTTATGTTTATGGATTATCAGCAGATACTTGAGAAAATTTACCAGGCGATTCAGCCTTATGCCAAGCAAGGTAAGCAGGCGGATTACATCCCGGCTTTGGCAAAAGTGAATCCCGATCAGTTCGGGATGTGTATTCATACTATCTATGGAGAAATATATTCCATAGAGCAGTCGGATGTCCGTTTCTCGATTCAGAGTATATCTAAGGTGTTTGCTTTGGCGATGTGTCTTTCTTTAAAGGGGAATGACCTTTGGAAAAGAGTGGGGAAAGAACCCTCGGGTACGGCTTTTAATTCGTTGATTCAGTTGGAGGTTGAAAAGGGTATCCCTCGTAATCCGTTTATCAATGCGGGGGCGATTGTCATGACAGATATTCTCGTGAGCCATCTGGAGCATCCGGAAGAAGATTTTCTGGCTTTTGTTCGGTCGGTTTCGGGGAATGACACGATTGATTATAATGAGGAGGTGGCTTTGTCGGAACGTGAGAAAGGATATTTGAATGCTGCCATTGCAAATTTGTTGAAGTATCACGGTACTATAGAGAATGATATAGAACGGGTATTGCGGTTTTATTTTCTGATGTGTTCTGTAGAAATGAGTTGTCGGGAACTGTCCCTTGCATTTCTGGCTTTTGCTAATCATCGTAAGAAGTTCAATTATGCCGGTGTGAAGCTGACTTCTTCGCAGGTGAAGCGAATCAATGCAATTATGCAGGTCTGTGGCTTTTATGATGAAGCGGGTGAGTTCTCTTATTTAGTGGGGCTTCCGGGAAAGAGTGGGGTAGGAGGAGGCATTGTTGCCATCTATCCGTTGCAATATTCGGTTGCTGTCTGGAGTCCTCGATTGAACAGCAAGGGCAATTCGGTTATGGGAATCAAGGCCTTGGAGTTGCTTACAACTGAAACGGAAGAATCTATATTCTGATGATGGTATAGAAAGATATAATAAAAAAAGGTTCGCAATTGCGAACCTTTTTGCTCTTCCTCTTGGACTTGAACCAAGGACCCTCTGATTAACAGTCAGATGCTCTAACCGACTGAGCTAAGGAAGAATTTGCATTG
>JAFUNW010000157.1 GCA_017472905.1 Bacteroidaceae bacterium | reverse complement strand
TTGCTGCATATTGTATGTTTCCGAAGAAGCCGTGCATCAATGTACAAAGGACATTGGATACACAGCTTGCTTTATTCTGAATTCATCGAACTCACGTTACCTTAACACGAGGTGTCCTATGTGCCATGCATCGTCCTCTATTGCCTGATGTAGAAGAGATCTGCCGACAAGCAAGCCGTATCATTGTAATTAATGGAGTCGTTGACACTACAAATATCGGAGCAATCTTCCGCTCAGCTGCTGCGCTTGGTATGGATGCCATACTTCTATCTCCAACCTCATGTGATCCTTTGAACAGACGAGCTATCCGAGTTTCTATGGGTTCCGTTTTTCTCATCCCTTGGACATGGTTAAATGCCCCCATCTATACATTAAAACAGATGGGATTCTGTACTATCGCAATGGCCTTGACCGAGCAGTCTATATCCATAGATGCCCCCATTTTACATTCTGTTGAAAAGATTGCCATCATCATGGGAACAGAAGGTGATGGACTATCACCCCAAACAATTGCCGAAGCCGATTATGTTGCACGCATCCCCATGTCGCACAATGTTGATTCACTCAACGTTGCAGCAGCTACCGCCATTGCATGCTGGCAATTCCGAAAACAAAGCTAATACAACATCCATCAATATTCTGTCAAAAAAAAGAAGTTTTCTGTTCTCTTTTTCTATTTATTGCTCAAAAAAGAACTATGTGTGCAGGTTTCATAAGGAGTTTTCCCGAAAAATATCTATCTTTGCAACTTATTTTGATGAATCCTATTCATAGCAACCAATGGAAAGAGAAAATAAGACAAACAAGCCAGGTATTGTATACCGCACATTTAAAACCTATTTGCGCTTCGTGCACGACAAACTCTTATATAGGAAGACATATAGTATCAATAGCGAAGCCATACCGGAAGATGGTACACCTTTATTAATTGTGTCAAACCATCAAAACTGCTTAAACGATCCATTAGGTGTCTTATTTACTTTCCGTGATCGAAAACCTAACTTTATCACCCGAGCTGATGTTTTTGCCCTTTCTCCTTTAGCAAACAAATTCTTGCGTTCCATTGGATTATTGCCGGCATTTCGCATTGCATACGATGGAGAAGAAAATCTAGGCAAGAACCAAGATACGTTCAACATAACCGAAAAAGCATTGCTCAACGGAACCACCATTATGATGTATCCGGAAGCCGGTCATCAAGACAAACATTGGTTAGGAACCTTTTCGTACGGATATACGAAAATGGCTTTTGAGGCAGCAGAAGCAAGTAATTTTGAAACAGAAATATTCATCCTACCTTCCTGCAATCACTACTCACACTATTTCGGAATTCAAAACGAATTCATGGTGAAATTCGGTGAAAAGATTTCCTTGAAACCATTCTATGAGTTATATAAAACCAAGCCGCGTACCGCACAACGCGAAGTAAATAAGTTAGTACGCCAACAGATAGAGGATTTAATGTTAGATGTACGCGATGTAGAAAATTACGATGCAATTGACTTTTTAAGACTGACTTATGGTCCGGAAATTGCTTCACAAATGGGGTTGAATCCTAAAAGTTTACCGGATAGACTGTTGGCTGAGAAAGAAATTGTAGCCCGTATCGCCAAAAAGAAAGAAGAAGATGAGGCTTTTATTGACGAACTATTTGCTGACGCACGTGAATTAAAATTCAAATTACAAGAAGCCGGTTTCAATCTGCACAATTTGGCACACACACCGGCATTGATGACCTGTTCTCTCAAATTAATGGGGTTATTGATGTTGCTTCCTCTTTGGATTTTTTCTTTGTGGCCCTCTTTGTTTGCCTATGGCATACCCATGCTTTTCTTCAAAAAGAAATTTACTGACCCCATGTTTGAAGGTACCATATTATATGCATTCAACGTATTATGCATTCTCCCTCTATGCGCCCTTATTACCTTTATTATAATGACTATTCAGGTAAATTGGTGGTCGGGATTAATTTATATAGCCCTCTTCCCTATCCTGATGCTTTTTGCTTGGTATTATAAGGAATGGGTTAAAAATACGTTCCGTGAAATCCGAGTCCACATGGCTAATTCAGTTGTAATAAACAAAATACGGACTCTTAAAAAGAACATAAACCATAAGATTAAACTGATATTTAATTAAAAAATAATAGATAGACATTTATGCAAAAGAGAGTTGTTATTACCGGCATGGGTATATATTCATGCCTCGGAAAGACCCTTGATGAAGTACGCGACTCATTGTATCACGGTAAATCAGGTATTATTTTCGACCCTGTGCGTAAAGAGATGGGATTCCGCTCGGCATTGACTGCCTATTTGGAAGTTCCCGATTTAAAAAAAGAACTGAGTCGTTCACAACGTGTTTACATGCCGGAACAAGCCAAATACGCTTACTGTGCGACTATCGATGCATTGAGAAATGCCGGTATTGATCAAGACTATTTAAACACACATGACGTAGGTTTATTATATGGCAATGATAGTTCTACTGTGCCTAATGTTAAAGCCGTAGACACAATGCGCGAGAAAAAAGACACAACTTTAGTAGGTTCGGGAGCTATATTCCAATCCATGAATTCTACGGTAACGATGAATTTGGGCTGTATCTTTAAATTAAAAGGTATCAATCTGACAGTATCCGGCGCTTGTGCCAGTGGTTCTCACGCAATAGGTTTGGGGGCACTGCTCATTCAAAATGGCCTTCAAGAAATGGTAGTTTGCGGAGGTGCACAAGAAGTAAACCCTTGGTCTATTGGTTCTTTTGATGGTATTTCAGCATTTTCTATCCGTGAAAATGAACCAACAAAAGCCAGCCGGCCATTTGATAGGGACAGAGACGGATTGGTACCCGGAGGAGGAGCTGCAACTGTTATCATTGAAAGTTATGAATCTGCCATCCGAAGAGGAGCCCCCATTTTAGCTGAAATACTCAGCTATGGTTTTTCATCCAATGGAGACCATATTTCATCTCCAAACGTAGAAGGCCCTAGCAAATCACTCATGATGGCCATCCGTAGAGCCGGCATTGATGTCAGTGAAATCGGATACATCAACGCACACGCGACATCTACACACGTAGGAGATACAAACGAAGCCAAAGCTATATATAATGTAATCGGTGATCGCCGCATTGAAGTAACCAGTACCAAGTCTCAAACAGGACATGAAATGTGGATGGCCGGTGCCAGTGAAGTCATTTATTCTATGCTAATGATGAAAAACGATTTCATTGCAGCCAACCTAAACTTTGAAAATCCGGATGAAGATTCGGCCAAATTGTTGATTCCGGATAAATGTATTGAAAAACATTTCGATACATTCCTATCCAATTCTTTCGGATTCGGAGGAACCAATTCTACATTAATTATACGAAACATGTAATCAAAATTTTAATCATAAAAAAGAAACACAATGGAAAAGAATGAACTGATTGAAAAGATCAATGAAGTTTTAGCTGAAGAGTTTGAAGTAGAAGTTTCTGCCATTACTCCGGATGCTGATATTAAAGATACATTGGAACTTGACAGTTTGAGTTTAGTAGACATGGTAGCACTGATTGAATCTGAGTTCGGTGTAAAAATCAAAGGAACTGAAGTTAGCCAAGTTAAAACATTCGGTGCTCTTTACGATTTTGTTTACGACAAACAAAATGCATAACCCGCATTTCAATGAACGTTATTATAATGGATAGGATCTTGATTCTATCCATTATTTAATAAACCTATCGACATTTTTTGACTACTATATGGAATTGGAAGTAAAGCCTTTGCTTACAGGAGAAGAATTATACAAACTGATTCCCCAACGAAGTCCCATTGTAATGGTTGATACTTTTTTTCAAGCCAATACCGATGGTGCAGACACCGGCCTTCA
>JAFUNW010000156.1 GCA_017472905.1 Bacteroidaceae bacterium | reverse complement strand
CGACCAGCAAAACGTGGCAGAAAGGATGGTAGTCGATTTTTTCAGAAACAATGCCTGCAGCTTGGGCTTGAGTTGGGGGGATGACAATCTCCTCCGCAGAAGCATGTGCATGCTTTTCTTGGTCTGCATGTGCTACATCTTTTTCATTTGAATGGTGATGTGTTGCATGCGTATCGTGCTCCGTATGATGGTGTGCCGCATGGTTGTGTGGCTCGTGTATATGGGTATGTGTCTCTGTCTCTTTTTGTTTGTTGCAGCCGGACAATAAAGCCAGTGCTATACAGATAGTACTTCCGTAATAAAAAAACTGATTCATAAAATATTTTTTATGGATGGACTTTGGGTTTAAGTTTATTGCTCGTTAGAGGCTTTCTAAAGGAGGTGGGGTAAAAGGATTAATAGGAATTATCGTTCACAGGAAATACGTATTGGTCCTGTTCGCTAAGTAGGAGTTATTGCCAAATGTCTTGTTCTTGGGCCTTTAACTCCTCAATTTCCTGTTATATCCTTATTATACCAACTTGAAAGGAGGAGCACGAAGTGCCGAGCCATAGACATAGTTATAGCTATGAAGGCATTCGTGATAAGGTATGGGGGTATGTTTTATTTCTCTGTCAGATAAAATAAGGTCAGAGAAATATGTAGAAAAAAGATAGATTATTTCCGGATAGGGGAGAGGGACGAATGATTCGTTGGAAGATGGTTGGGGGCAATGGAATTGCGTGATGCAAGCATTGGTTTTGCAATCGTTTGCACAATGGTGGTGATGCTCTGAAGAAGAATGATCGGTATCTTCTTCGCAACAATGTTCAACCAAACACAATTCTTGCCAATGGTGATGATGTGGAAAGACAATGGCAATCAGCATGATGATACTGATGACCAAAAATAAGAATGCTATGCCTTTCTGTTGCTTCTTCACAAATCTCTCTCTTTTTGAATTTTCCGCGAAATTATGGTTTTTACAGAAAATGGCCAAATGGAATAGGAACTTTTAACTAAAGAAAAGGGTTGAGGGATAGAAAAGGGAGTAAAAGGAAATTCAACTTTCGCAAGTATAAAAATGGAGATAAAGGCCGAACGCAAAAGCAAAACTATTGGCCCTTATCTCCTTCTATCTCCTTTTATCTCCCAATAACATCATGCGTTGCTGAATTTCAGGCTGTCGCCGGCTGCCTCAACAGTTATCGGATACTCCCGATTGATTTCTTGTGATAACAATTTCTTGGATAAATCGTTTAGAAGATACCGTTGAATGGCACGTTTTACCGGGCGAGCACCGAATTCGGGGTCGTATCCGGTGGAAGCAATGAAAGCAATCGCACCGTCTGTCAGTTCAAGCGTAATGCCATTTTCAGCCAGTTGCTGCTTGATTTTATTGATTTGAAGCAAGACAATCTGTTCAATCTCCTCCTTATCTAATGGCAGGAACATGATTGTTTCATCGATACGATTCAAGAACTCGGGACGTATGGTCTTCTTCAACATGTTTATTACTTCGTTTTTGGTCTCCTCGATGATAACTTCGCGGTTGTTGGCACGAAGTTGCTCAAATTGACTTTGGATGTAGTTGCTTCCCAAATTGGAAGTCATGATGATGATGGTATTCTTGAAGTTTACCACCCGTCCTTTGTTATCCGTCAATCGGCCGTCATCCAATACTTGTAGCAGAATGTTGAATACATCGGGATGTGCTTTCTCTATTTCATCAAACAGGACTACGGAATAGGGCTTGCGGCGAACAGCTTCAGTCAACTGACCTCCTTCGTCATAACCTACATATCCCGGAGGGGCTCCGATAAGGCGCGATACACTGTGCTTTTCCTGATACTCACTCATGTCTATGCGGGTCATGAGTGATTCGTCATCGAACAGATATTCCGCCAAAGCTTTGGCCAGTTCGGTTTTTCCTACCCCTGTTGTTCCTAAAAAGATGAATGAACCGATGGGGCGTTTGGGATCTTGCAGGCCGGCACGACTTCTTCGTACAGCATCGCTCACAGCTTGAATGGCTTCATCTTGTCCGATGACCCGGAGGTGCAATTCATCTTCTAAGTGTAGCAATTTATCCCGTTCGCTTTGCAACATTTTGCTGACGGGTATTCCTGTCCAACGTGAAACTACATCTGCTATGTCATCGGCTGTTACCTCTTCCTTAATCATGGCATTGCCACTTTGCATCAGTTTCAGCTCTTCTTGAATTGAAGCGATTTCTTCGTTCAGTGATTGCAAACGGCCGTATCTGATTTCAGCAACCT
>JAFUNW010000155.1 GCA_017472905.1 Bacteroidaceae bacterium | reverse complement strand
AGGTTCAAGTCCAAATCAAACAAGAAACGAAGACAAATCACTCCTAGAACTTCATCATTACCATAAAGCGGATACCATGCTTGTTTACGTCCGGTAATCCAAGGTAGTTGATGCGCCGAACGTATTCTATCTGCAACAGTTTAAAGATATTATGGATACCTACGTGGTATTCCATATACGGAACCTTGGAATCCATGACAAAACTGGTAGCTTGTCCATCGCGATGGGGAAATTGGAAAAGTTCTGCATCACCCGGACGAGCATATGGATTGTTTTTATCAGACAAGCTTCCATACAAGGCTTTGAAACCGAAGACTTCACGCCATTTCAGCTTCTTTAATAATGGTATGCGATTGAACAAGACTCCGTTCAATTCGCAAGTAATGTCGAGCGAAGCATAACGATCGTTCAAAAACTCCATGTTATTCAAGAGGTTGAAGGTGTTCCGCTGCAATATATATGATTGATTGGCCGCCGGAACGAACAACAAAGGAAAGGGTACTTTGCTCCATTGTATGCCACCTTGCAAGTAAGTGTCAATACGACCATACGAAGCCAACCAAAAACGTTTGTAGATACTCAATTCCGTTGAATGGAAGTTGTAGTCTCCACCGGCTATTCCCTTAAAGCCCATTGTATGGGTCAAGGAAAATACCGGAGCATTGTGATTGACAGGAACACGTCCTTGCTTGGAATGTACGTATGTCTCACCGGGTGCATAACGTACATTGATGGCAACTTCTGAAGTCGTGATGTCATGTATTGCATTCAATTCTGTTCCATCATTTCGCAAATAGGCCAATTTGCCGACCGGCTGGTCGTTAATGTGTCTCAATTCTATTTTGGTAGAGAAGTAATTATCCGTTTCATATTGATAGCGAAGAATGGTTTTCCGCATAAGCGACATTTGGTCTACAGTATTAGACTTGACGGAAAGAAACATGTTATCCTTGTCTGTAGCCAAAAACTTGTCGCTGGGAGACATGACGTCATACTGATGAGAGATAGCAACCGACCGTCTGGGAAATTCAAATGGCATGCGCTTCTTTTTATTGAACGAATATTCCAATTCACCTTTGTATTTAAAGCGAGAATCTTTCGTACCGTAAGCCACATATCCGTTAAAAAACAGATGGGGATTCAATGCTGCCGTAGTCTTTCCACTCAGTCGAAAACGCATTCCATCGATGTAATTTGAAGAGACCACCGTATTCACCGGTCCGATGTCGAATTTACTCGGTTTTCCTTCACTTCCCGTTTCTATAAAGTTTTCTATCAGAGCTTGCAGACCGATGATAATGTATTTAAATCCCGGAATATTTTTGATATTATCCACAAACTTTCCCATATCATCTTCTTTGCGAGTAAGCTGCACCTGCCGATGCTTGGCCCAAAACTCTTCATCCTGAATTTGAGCATCGGCATGAACCTCCTCTTTTACCTTTCTTTTAAAGAGGGATTCGTCCAATTCTTCAAAAGAATAGTTGCTATAGCGAGTGATACGTTGTATCTGGAAACCTTGCAATGCCTGCATCAAATAGATGCTCAAACGAATATCATCGGTTTTCAATCCCCATCCCCCATCCGGCATTTGCTGAAACTCTTGAAGTACATCCATCTCTTCCACAAAATTTACTCCGCTCTCTTTGGGCAAACTCATCGTACACTTCTTCACCTGATAAGAAGAGTCTGCCATGATATACAAATGTCCGGTGAAACCTATGTCCTGGCTGTTTTGAGGTACAAAAGTCAAGTGATAACAGGTGTCTTGCTCAACCCGAATCGTATCCATGATGTAATATTTATAAAAGGAAATGGCACCGTTGCTAGCAATCGGACTGATAAACCGTTTCTCCAACAGATTGATATCATCCTTATAAATATCTATCTTTCCAAAGAAATCTTTCAATATGACATTCAATCCTTCCCCTACGCTCAACAAGTCGTTGACTCCGCTAGCCTGTTTTCCTAATACGATACTCTTTTCTGCTTCGGGATTCTTCCGATAGAGATGTCGGGTTACATTCTCTTCTACTGAAACGGGCAATATCATGCGATGGGTATTTCCATCCACTTCGACCTGATCTTTCAAAAAAGGCATACTCTTGAATATTCCACTCTCCATTTTTTCCGGAGTAATGTCGTCCAGCGACATCGTCAGTTTCTGGTATCCCTCGTAGCTATAGAAATCATGATTCTTCAAACTGTTGTTTTTCTTATTAGCTATGACTTTGCGAATCATTTCTACAGCCGGATTGTTTTTGCGGGAATATTTTTCACGTTTGGGTTTGACGGTCAATTCCAATAATTCATAAGAATTTTCACGCAACTTCATATTGACCGTTCTGGCTTCACCGGGTTTTAAAGAGACAGTCTTACGTACATATTCCAAAGATGAGAAAACCAAATCGACCCGTTTGTTTCCTGTGGGTGATGGCAATGAATAATAACCCTTCTCATCCGTAAGCGTACCCACAGTTGTTCCTTCATAATAGACTTGAATGAATTGCAAAGGAGCATTTGACAATGTATCCCGAACTGTTCCCCGTATCTGCGAATATAAACAGGAAGCGCATCCTAACCATGCAACACACAAGATATACAATCTTAATAATACCAATCTCATTCTCTATACAGAATCAATCTTTTGACTGCAAAGGTACACATTCAAACCGATACCTCCTCACAAAAAAATCTCATATTAACCTTTTTGAGGATTTTAAAAGTTTTATTCTTGCATTAATGAACACGATTCATTACTTTTGCGACATTTAAGAAAAAAGAAGATGCTTTCCATACTCATCCCAACCTATAATTATCCTTGTTCTCAATTAGCGAACAGACTGTCGGATGTGATTGATTCGCAGAAGCTCGCTTGCGAGATAATTGTCTGCGATGACGCTTCGAACGAATCTGTCCAAGTCCGGAACCGGTGTATTGCAAAGATACCACACTGTACTTATTTGGAATTATCTTCCAATATCGGTCGTTCACGTATCCGCAACTACTTGGCGGAACAGGCCAAAGGGGATTGGTTGTTATTTATTGATTGCGATGGAATGCCGATGGATGACTTTTTTCTATCCCGTTATATTCAAGAAACAGCCTCAGGAAAAGCAGAGGTCGTATGCGGAGGTATCATCCATCCGGAAGAACTCCCCTCACCCGAACAGTCTTTGAGGTATTACTATGAAAAGAAAGCCGAGCCAAAACATTGTGCTGCAGCACGCAACAAACATCCCTATTCCGCATTCCGTTCCTTTAACTTCCTGATACGCCGCGACCTCTTCATGCATATCAAATTTGATGAGGCATTCAAGCAATATGGATACGAAGATGTACTTTTGGGATTGCAACTCAAAGAAATGGGTGTTGACATACACCACATAGAAAACCCACTGATTAATTGCGACATCGAAGATAATCAGACCTTCATACGTAAAACAGAAGAAGCTTTACGCACATTGGCTGCAAATTCCGAAAAACTTGGAAACTCCGTCCGTCTGCACGATTGGTATGAAAAATGTTGCTTATGGAAATTGACTCCGCTTCTCCGGTTTATATTTGGTATGGCCCAAAACAGTATGCGCAAACAACTGACAAGCCACAAGCCGTACATTCCCCTATTCAATCTATATAAATTAGGATATTACGCAACAATCATGAAATAAGCAAACAGCCGCACAAACAATGTTTATGCGGCTGTTTACTTTTTTATATTTAAGCGACTTATTTACTATAACCATTCTCTGAAGAGGGATTCAGATACCACGTCTGATTGCTGGCATAATTCTGTCCCCAATCTCCAAAATCGGGATAAGCATCCACGATGGAAGTTCTTTCTGTAGGCCATACCCAAGTAGAAGAGGCCACACAAATCATTTGAGGAGCTTCACCTTTACCGGGAGCCGCAATATCTACGGTCACTTCTTCATCACCACCTTTTACGACTGTAATGGAGAATCCACCCATGTCTGTCGACATAGAGAAATCTGCAGGAACTTCTATTTCTTGTGAAGTAACGTTGGCCGTAGTACCATTTCCTGTATTAACCATTACATGAGAAGAAACGCCCAACAAGTCATGGATTTCTCCCAAATTCATTGTTCCATATTTAATGTAGACCGGTAATGTTCCGCCGGCAGCAAGCATTTTTACAGTAGCCGTAGTACTTCCACTTACATGAGAAACACTGAAAACCACATCGTTGAAATCAAAATCATCCGTAGCCCCCAAGTCTTCACAAGCAATAATATACTCCATCGTTGTCTCTTCCCCTGACGGCGTATCCGGATCAACCGGATCCGGCAATTCTGCAGCAGAAGCAGCATCTACAGAGAATACCACATCGTTACAGTCTGCAACTCCGTTACTTTCTTCGCGTATCCAATCTTCCATTCCGACAAAGAGGTTCCCGTTTTGATTGACAGTAGCCGAATAATAATATCCGTCTTCGTTCAATGCTACATTAGAATAAAGTTTGGGATAATTTCCGGAAAGGTTCTTCAAGTAAAAACCAACCCGGTATCCTTGCGGAACATTGATGGTATAAGCTTTGGCACGAATCTTTGTATGTCCCCAATTTGTCCACTCAGAACCGATGTATTGATAGTTATAATTTTCCCAAGCTCCGGTCGGAGAAGAGGTTCCTGTGTTCGGATCATACACCCAATTACCGGCTTGCGGATTAAAAGTCTGTGCGATACCGGCAACAGACAAGTCTTCAATCAAAACCACATCGGTCTTTTCTGCAACGGTCTGCGTCTGCGGATTGTAATAGTAATATCCCAACTCCAAATTAGCAGAAGTTTTTCCGTATATCGGTGAAAGAGTAAAAGTACCGTTGGATACAAATTCGTAATTGTTCAGCAAACCGGTTTTATTATCTGCATCTTCATTTTCCGGTAAAGCAGCATTCAATGCTTCAAGTACAGCCGGTTCAAACTCCAGATATTCTTCCGAATCTGTGGTACGACTTGTTGCAGCTTTAGTCTGAGATGTTCCAAAAGCAACCTCGGCAATGCCGTCTACGAGTTTGGCAGATTTAATGACACGTCCACCGGCTTTATCTACCAAAGAGACATATACATACTGCAGGCAGGAAGGCATATCAACCTTGAGACTATAGATTTTTTCGCCACCCATAGCCTGATATTGTCCAAGCAGATAAGTCTCATCTTTGCTATCACGCGGATTTGCTGTGTAAATCTTTATCACGAAATCTCCCGGATAAGCAACAGTCACATTCACTATACGAGACGAAACTGTGTTCCATGTTTGATTTTCATCGACAGCACCAAATTGTTGCTCCCAATTCATTTTGTATTTCTTTATCACCCAATCCGGATCATACAAATCCTCCGTCTTGGTGCAACTTGCTGACATCAAACCCAGCAAACCTAAAATCGCAAAGGATTTTCCCCAATACTTCTTCATAATTATTACAGTTTTAATTAAATTTTCTAATTTGTATCTGCAAATATACGTCAATTTCTTTAAAAGAAATAAAGTTGAACGTATTTTTCCTAAATCAAAATTGTTTTTCTCGTTTTCTGTATCGGAAAGAAAAAGGAGATACGCTCCGGCATCTCCTTTTCCTTTATTCGATTATAAAAATGATATTAGTTCATGACATTTTCTGCTACATAGTTTTTGTACCATTCAGCATTCTCATCTTTTGAATTTACCCAGTTTTGGAATTCCGGATAAGCCTCTTTGATATTCATGCGCTCGCCACACCACTTGAATGATGTCGGTACACAGATTTTCTGAGGAGCTTTACCCTCTTCTGCCGTCAACACAAAATTAGCACTTTCACCTTGTACTTCAATGGCTATGTCTTTTGCATTAGAGACTGCTCCTATGCGGAATATAGCAGCTGGAGCATTCACGCTGTTTCCACCGGTATTAACCATTACACCGGTTTCTACTCCCATCGCTTCGTGTACTTCAACACCTCCTACTGAGATAGGCAATGTACCTCCGGCTGCACGAACCGTAATGACTGTAGCATCCCAAGTCAAATATGCATCAAATACAACATCGTTGAAGTCGAAATCTCCGATAGTACCCAAATCTTCACAGATAATGCGGTAGGTATTTTTGTATTCGGCCGGAACGACTTTCACAATCCAGTCGTTGTAAATGCCGTCTGCTTCAATCTTTGAATTTTGGTTATCGCACTTATAATCAAAGCCCACATAGTATTGACCGTCAACTTCCATGATTACATAATCATAATAGCATACTCCATTATCCAATGTATTCACATATCCAAAGCGAGCTGTTCCGCTTGCCTGCATCAACATCGTTTTACCAAAAGTAGAATTGAAATTATTGACATGCTCGTTAATTGTATCATTGCCGTTTACATAGGCTACTTGCAACTGATCCAATTCACAAAGGATATCTTGAGTGAATCCGTTCATATCGGGTTGAGTTGTATACGTTTTAGAACCCTCATAAACATGTTGTACCCAAAAATCTGAAAAATTAATCTGACGAACCAAGTTTTGATCTACCGGTTTGCTGAATACATCCAAAACTTTAGAAATTTCTGCTTCTGTCGGATCAGCGGGTATCTCTACATAATCAGCCCATTGATTCGTATTGGTATTTGCATAACGTGTACGGGTCAATGTTGCGTTCGCAAATCCCCAATCTTGTTTTTGGTCTATCTCGCCAAACTCTGTTCTCCAATAAGTTTCATACTTATTGATTGTGCTGTTCATGGGATGATTCGGATCGTAAAGGTCTTCAACATCGTTGGAACAGCCAACAAATAACATTCCGGAAAAACCGGCCATCAATACGGATTTGAATAAGACTTTTTCCATTTTACTTTGAATTAAATAACAGACTGTTTTTTCTTTTCTATCAAACTTTTATCCTGCAAAAATACACCATTTTGTCTAAATGAAACCAATATTGTCGCTTTTTTATTCTTCAAGTCATCTGATTTAACAATAATTTAATGTATTATTCCTTTAAAGAGACATTTTTCATGTCATTTTTCAAATGATAGAGAACTGATTTATTGCTTTTTCTTCCAGACAATCAAAAGTACGGCAGAGATAACCAACAACATACCCATCATCAGATTGAGCGTAAAAGGTTCATGAAAGACCAAAACTCCGAAAAAGACGGCTGTAACCGGCTCCAACGCTCCCAAGATGGCTGCTGCCGTAGAACCTATATGATGGGCAGACAATACCAAAGTTACCAACGATACGGTCGTAGGGAATATACCCAAAAACAAAACATTGGCTAAATACCCCCAATCCGGCAGAGGTTGCAAGGAAGAGCCGAAATCGACTTGTGCCCAAAACATCAATGTACCTATCAACACAACATAAAAGGTGAGCCGCACACTGTTCAAGACTTTCAATCGCGATTTCTCGATTCCTACGATATAAATGGCATAAGCCAATGCTGAAAAGACAACACAGGCTATCCCCATAAGGCTAAGCGTCTCTTCCCCATCACCTTTGTACAACATACTGATTCCGACAAAAGCCAATAGTATGGAAACAACGGTCACCCAGTTGATTTTTTCTTTGTAAAACAGAGACATGATGACGGCAACAAATATCGGATACATGAACAGGATTGTAGAGGCAATTCCCGCCGCCATGTAAGTATAACTCTTGAACAAATAAATTGAAGAGAGCGCAAACAAAACTGCCATCACAAGCAATACCGGAACTTCGCGCCAATACAACTTAAACGAATCGCGCTTCAAAAGCATCAGAACCAACAACGATAAAAAGCCAAACACATAACGATAAAACAAGATGGAAGGATAAGTCATGCCCTCTTGCATCAAAGGGAGGGTAAACAACGGTATCATTCCATAACTTATAGCGGATATGCAACCATAAAAATATCCTTTAAAAACGCTTTTCTTTTCCATAAGAACTACATTTGTTCTGACTCTTCTATAAAACGCAACGTCTCCACTTTCCCCAACCGCTCACACAAACGGTGCATCAACGAACGGCGAATGCGCAACGTCATCAAGCAATCCATATCATACGACTGTGAAACAAGTTGGGGCTCTTCCTCCTTCACGATGCGCATCACATCGTTCATAAAAGGATATTCAAAGGCAATCGTAACCTCATCGTCTACCGTTTTCTCTATAATCTCTGCTGCTGCAATCGCTTCGGCAGCCGCTGCTTTATAGGCTTGAATCAATCCGCTGGTTCCCAACTTGATACCTCCGAAATAGCGAACCACAACAATCAAAATGTCGGTCAGTTCATTCGAATTGATTTGCCCTAGAATAGGTTTACCGGCCGTACCTGAAGGTTCACCGTTATCATTGGCTCGAAAGTTGGTTCGCTCATGTCCCAACATATAGGCATAACAGACATGACGAGCATCGTAATATTGTTTCTGATATTGCTCAAGGTGCACTTTGATTTCCTCTAAAGTACGCACCGGCAATGCCATCGCAATAAACTTGCTACGCTTCTCGGTATATATTCCTTCTGCAAGGGCTGTAATGGTTTTGTAAGTATCGTTTTGATTCATGGCGCAAAGGTACAAAGTTTTAATCAGAGCACTTCACTTCTTTCTAAGGATTTCGACACGAATCTGTTTTTTTTCGGATTTTCCCCTCCCCGTCTCTGCTTTCTCCGAATTTTCACCTGCAGGTTGCTCCTTAAAATCTGCCGTGCAGCAGAGTTCCGTCCGCCGTGCAGCAAAAGTTCGTCTGCTGCACGGCAAAAATTGCTCCGCCGTGCAGCAGATTTTCATGTGCAGGCCCCGGATTTTTAACCCGAAGAGAAATATACTATTACAACAAAAAAGGGCTGTGTCAAGTTCATCGACACAGCCCCTCAGACTTACTACCCGGTTTATTAATCGTCCAATCTATGCACAACCAGTCCGGAACGAAGCTTCGGCTCGAACCAAGTTGTTTTGGGAGGCATGATGTTGCCACTATCGGCAATGTCCATCAACTGTTTCATGCTGACAGGATAAAGAGCCAAAGCCACTTTCATCTCACCACTGTCTACCCGTTTTTTCAATTCACCCAATCCTCGGATTCCACCAACGAAGTCAATACGTTTGTCACTTCGCAAATCTTTGATTCCAAGAATCTCGTCTAAAATCAAATTGGAAGAGATGGTAACATCCAATACACCTATCGGGTCGTTATCATCGTAAGTACCCGGTTTGGCTGTGAGGCTATACCATTTACCACCTAAGTAGAGCGAAAAGTTATGCAAAGCTACCGGCTTATATACCTCGGTTCCCATCTCCTGAACCTCAAAGTTCTGAGCAACCTTTTCAAGGAACTCGCCATCCGTCAGTCCGTTCAGGTCTTTCACCACGCGGTTATAGTCGATGATGGTCAACTGATTAGCCGGAAAACATACAGCCATAAAATAGTTATACTCTTCATCACCTCGATGGTTGGGATTCTGCTTAGCCTTTTCTGCACCAACAAGAGCAGCAGCAGCGCTACGGTGATGTCCGTCTGCTATATAAAGGGCCGGCATGGCTGCAAACTCAGCAGTGATAGCAGCTATATCCTCTGCTTCATCAATAATCCAAAACTGATGTCCGAAGCCATCAATGGGAGCAATGAAATCATAAACAGGTGTTTTTGCTGTATATTTGGCTACCAGAGCATCCAATGTTGCATTGTCCGGATAGGCAAAGAAGACAGGCTCAACATTGGCATTGTTCACCCGAACGTGCTTCATACGGTCTTCTTCCTTGTCCCTACGGGTTAGTTCATGCTTCTTGATGACACCGGTCATATAGTCGTCTACATACGCACAAACAACCAAGCCGTATTGGGTCTTTCCGTTCATGGTCTGAGCATAAATATAGTACTGCTCTTTTTCATCTTGTACCAACCAACCGTTTTCTTGGAACTTCCGGAAGTTCTCTGCTGCTTTCTGATACACACGTTCATCGTGTTCATCGGTTCCTACCGGAAAATCAATCTCCGGCTTGATGATATGATAAAGAGACATTTCGTTACCGGCAGCCTCTGCACGTGCCTCTTCTGAATTGAGCACATCGTAAGGACGTGACTCTACTTTCTCCACCAATGCTTGTGGTGGACGTATTCCTTTGAATGGTTTGATTATTGCCATAGTATCTTCTGTTTTAAAGAACACAGAGACACAAAGACACAGAGATGTTTTCTATAAAGAATCTCTGTGTATCTGTGTCTCTGTATTCCAATATAATTTACTTATTTACTCTGAAACGTTCGCAACCGTCTTTTAGGAAACCAACAATCTGGTTAGCAGCTGCAATACCGGCATTGATATTGGCTTCGGCAGTTTGAGCACCCATCTTCTTGGGAGTTGAGAAGTAGCGTCCTGCAAATTTCTCTGCAAATTCAGCGTTTGCAACCGGCATAATGTCGGTTACATACTTCAAGTCTGTACGCTCTTCCATCAACTGAATCAAACCGGCTTCGTCAATAACCTCTTTGCGAGCTGTATTTACCAACACACCGCCTTTCGGCATTTTATTAACCAATTCATAGTTAATAGATTGCTTCGTCTCCGGAGTAGCCGGAATATGCAACGAAACAACATCGCAAGTCGAATAAAGCTCTTCGGCTGAATCCACAGCTTTTGCTCCATCTGCCTCAATCACTTCTTTCGGACAGAATGCATCATAAGCATAGATTTCCATACCTACTCCTTTAGCTATGCGAGCAACGTTGCGACCAACGTTACCATAAGCATGGATACCGAGTTTCTTTCCTTTCAACTCTGTTCCGGAAGTTCCGTTATACATATTACGAACTGCCATAACCATCATACCAAAAGCTAACTCGGCTACAGCGTTGGAATTCTGACCGGGAGTATTCATCACACAAACGTTATGAGCGGTAGCTGATTCCAAATCCACATTGTCGAAGCCGGCTCCGGCACGAACAACAATCTTCAGATTGGGAGCAGCATCCATCACCTCAGCATCTATCACATCGCTACGAATAATGATGGCATCCACATCCTTCACCGCATTCAACAAGTTGCTTTTATCTCCATATTTTTCCAATAGAACCAATTCATAACCGGCTGATTCTATGGCGTTACGAATACCGTCTACTGCAACTTTAGCAAACGGTTTATCTGTTGCTACTAAAACTTTCATATTTACTATTTTAAGTTTCGCAAGCTCAACTTTTAGGGAGATAAATGGAGGAATAAGGAGATATCGCTTCGCTCTTGAAGGAGATAAAGGCCAATTGCTTTTACCAACATATAGCTTTAAACAAGCAAAACATTTGGCTTTTATCTCCCTTTTTCTCCATATTATCTCCTTTTATCTCCCT
>JAFUNW010000154.1 GCA_017472905.1 Bacteroidaceae bacterium | reverse complement strand
CGTCAATTGGACGAAGCTTTGGAGGTGTTGGAAGACATCAGCCAACGAGACGACAACCTCTATCGTGTCATGCTACAAGCTGAACCCATTCCGGAACCGATCAGACAAGCCGGATATGGAGGAACAAACCGATATGAACATCTGGAAAAAATGGCCAACTCCAACCTGGTCATCGGAACAACTCAAAAGTTGGACCTGCTGAAACGACAACTCTATATTCAATCGAAATCGTTCGACGAGGTCGTTGTTCTATGCAAACAGAACGATGAGAGACTGCGTTGCATACCGGCCATACAGCCAATCTCGAACAAAGACCTGAAGAAAACCGCATCGGGATACGGTGTACGAATCGATCCCATCTACAAAACAACGAAATTTCATCATGGCATGGACTTTTCGGCCAATACCGGTACACCGATTTATGCAACCGGTGACGGAACAGTCGTATCGGCCGGATGGGAAAGCGGATATGGGAAAACGGTGGAGATTGATCACGGATTCGGATACCGGACACGCTATGCACACATGCACCAAATAGGAGTAAAAAGAGGGCAGAAAGTGACACGGGGCGAAGTTATCGGAGAGGTAGGAAGTACCGGAAAGAGTACGGGACCACACTTGCATTATGAAGTTGTAGTCAAAGGCAGAAAGGTAAACCCCATCAACTATTATTTCATGGATTTGAATGCTGACGAATACGACCAAATGATTCAGATTGCAGCCAATCACGGTAAGGTATTTGACTAACGAACAGGTAACAAGACAGAATAGATATGGAGAACCAACCAGAAAAGAACTTAAAACTCTTTTATTCAATCGGAGAAGTGGCCAAAATGTTCAATGTTCCGGACACATTACTCCGCTATTGGGAAAAAGTATTTCCTAGTATCAAACCCAGAAAAGCCGGAAGAAACATTCGACAATATACCCAAGAAGACATAGAGAACATACGCATCATCTATCATTTGGTCAAAGAAAAGGGTATGACACTGGCCGGAGCCAAAGAAGCCCTGAAAAAGAACAAAAAAGGAACCGTACAAACGGCCGAAGTGATAGCCCGCTTGAAGAGTATCCGCGAAGAGTTAGTCAATATGCGCAAAGAATTGGAATACGTGAATTGAGAAGTTTTTCCCGAAAGAAAAGTCTTATTCCACCGTTCTTTCTCTTAATTTTCTATGCGCGTCACCGAATTAATCTGTTCAATACGCTTCAAGTTGGTACAGATGGTTGTCACATCTTCCACATCATGAACATAAAGTTGAATGTTCCCTTCAAAAATTCCATCATTCGTTTCGAACGACAGTCGATGGATGTTCACATTCATCTGCCGGGAAATAATCTCTGTAATGGAATTAAGAACCCCTACCCCATCAATACCTTGCAAATAGATATTAACCGGGAAAAAGAGTTTCTTGTGAGTATCCCATTCGGCAGCCAACAAGCGATTTCCGTAACTACTCTTTAAACGAACGGCTATCGGACATTGTCGTTTATGGATAATAATCCGGTCTTTATCATCCACAAACCCCAATACATCATCTCCCGGAATTGGTTTGCAACAATCGGCAATGATGTAACTGTTTTGAATGGTATCTTCCGTTAGCTTCAGAGCCTTTTTCTTGTCTATATTATTCGTTGAGGAAAGTTGTGAAACGGTTTCCTCCATTTTCTTATCTTTACTTTTTCCACTTCCAAAAGAAAAGGTAAGATACTTCTTCCATGCACTCGTTGTTGTCGGCTTTTTCTCTTTCAAAACCTCCAAATCATCCGTTCCCAAAACAATTTTCTTGCTTCCTATTTGCGCTAACAACTCTTCCCGATTATCAACTTCATGCAATTTGCACAACTTTTCTACATCAATGGAACTAGGTTCAAGATCCATCTCAGCAAAAAACTCATTGAACAGTTCTTCGCCTTCTTTCTGAGCAGTCCGCTGTTCTTTGCGCAAAATAGCCATAATCTTGGTACGCGCTTTTGCTGTCGTTGCAAAATTAAGCCAAGATGCATCTACATGCTGGCTCTTGGAAGTAAGAATCTCTACTTGATCACCGCTTTTCAATGGATGGCTCAACGGGACCAATTTATGATTCACTTTTGCACCGATACAATGACTACCTAAAAAGGTATGGATCGAAAAAGCAAAATCCAAAGCGGTACTATTCTGTGGCATTGTTTTAATCTCACCTCTGGGAGTAAATACGAATATTTCAGATGCAAAAAGATTTAATTTAATCGTATCCAAAAAATCCATTGCATTTGGCTGCGGATCATCCAAAATCTCTTTAATGGTATGCAACCACTTATCTAATTCTCCTTCATCTTCACTTCCTCCGCCTTCCTTATATTTCCAATGGGCAGCAAAACCATGTTCCGCCACATCATTCATACGTTCGCTTCGTATCTGAACTTCAATCCATTCTCCTTGGTTGCTCATCAACGTTACATGCAAAGCTTGATAGCCATTTGCTTTGGGATGGCTGACCCAGTCTCTCAAACGATCGGGATGGGATTTGTAAATTTTACATATAGACACATAGATATCAAAACACTCGTTTAACTCCTTTTCCGGAGACAATGGAGTAAAAATAATACGAACCGCTAAAATATCATAGATTTCTTCAAAAGGAATATGTTTGTTCTGCATCTTATTCCAAATAGAATAAGGCGTTTTCACACGGTCCTCTATCCGATAAGAAAAGCCCATAGAATCCAACTTTTCCCGAATTGGAGCAATGAAATTTTCAAAAACATTGCTACGTTCCAATTGCGTATCCTGTAACTTATTCGCTATTTCCTGATAAGTTTCGGGATGCTCATACTTAAAACTTAAATCCTCTAGTTCTGTTTTTATTTTATTCAGACCTAACCGATTGGCTAATGGAGCATAGATGTACAATGTTTCTCCGGCAATCTTATACTGCTTGCTTGGCAACATTGAACCCAACGTACGCATATTGTGAAGACGATCGGCCATCTTTATTAAAATAACCCGAATATCTTCCGACATAGTAAGCAACAGCTTCTTGAAGTTCTCAGCCTGACTGGATGCACGATCTCCAAAAATACCGCCTGAAATCTTGGTCAGTCCATCTACGATTTGAGCAATCTTCGGGCCAAAGATATTAGATATATCTTCTACCGTATAGTCTGTGTCTTCTACCACATCGTGCAACAAAGCCGAACAGATGGATGTTGAACCAAGCCCAATCTCTTCACACACAATACGAGCAACCGCTATCGGATGCATGATATACGGTTCACCCGAACGGCGCCGCACACCTTTGTGTGCTTGCTTTGCAAAATTGAAAGCTTTGGTTATAATCTCTACCTTTTTACGATGTTTAGAAGCCAAATAAACCTGAAGGAGTTCTTGAAACGCCTTATTTATTATCAGTTCCTCTTCCTGTTCTTTTTTGTATAAATCGTCCATAATCACAAACTATTCGGATTCAAGAATTGCAAAAATAGACAAAAATATTATGTAGACAAACGAAAAGAGTGCTATTTATAAAAAAAAGAGAGACATTCTTCTTCAAACAAAGAATATCTCCCTACTTCCTATAAGTTTTTCTTCTATTTTCACGAAAGGAATCCGAGTTGCAAAGACGCATCAAAAGCTTCGATTTTGCATCTTAAGATACTTGGCAAAGTATCCTAAGATACTTGACGATTTATCTTAAGATACTTGGCCATTTATCTTAAGATACTTTTTTTCGATTAATTTCTACACAAAAATCAACGATATATCTTCAATCGCTTTCCCGCCGTGATGGAATTACCCCTCAAACCGTTCCACTTCCGTATTTTCTTCACCGTCACACCATATTTTCGTGCAATTTTGGAAAGAGTTTCTCCACGTCTGATCTTATGATAAATAAGTTTCCCGTTCGAAGATTTCGCTACGGCTGTGGACTTCAAATCCACGTATTTACGCTTCTTGAAAAATTCTTTGGCTCGATGAGCATAAACAGAATCACCACTGTTAATAAAAAGCGTTACAGCCTCACGAGGCAAACGAAGCGTACAAGGCATACTGTTTCCAGGAATGATATCGCGCTTATATTGAGGATTCAATGCTCGAATTTCATCCAATTCGACCTTACATACATCCATGATTTGCCGGAAATGCAAGTCGCTATGAATCTGTACTGTATCTGTTCCTGCAGGTAACTCAGCCTGCAACGGACATATATTATGTTCACAATAATATGTCATAATATAATTAGCTGCAATAAAAGCCGGGACATATCCGCGAGTTTCTCTTGGCAAATAATTATAGATTGCCCAATAATCGGCTTTTCCGCCAGAACGTTGAATAGCTTTATTGATATTACCCGGACCACAATTATAGGCGGCTATTACCAGACTCCAATCATTATATATCCCATACAAATCTTTCAAATAACGAGCTGCTGCATAAGTAGACTTAATCGGATCGCGCCGTTCATCAATCAAGCTATTGGATTGCAAATTATATATTCTACCGGTCTTTAACATAAATTGCCACAATCCGGCAGCTCCGGCACGTGACACAGCTACGGGATTCAATGCTGACTCTATAACCGGAAGATACTTCAACTCATTTGGCAAATCATACATATCCAAAGCTTCTTCAAATATGGGCATATAGAAATTCATAGCCCCTAACATATAAGCTACCTTATTACGCATACGTCCGGAATAGACATCTATCATTTTGCGAACCTCAGCATTATACGGCATTTCCATAATGGAAGGAATACGTGCTAAACGATTTGCATAAACAGAATCACTATAAATGGGATTTTCTCCACCGGACTCGCAATTTTCATCCGAAACCATTAGGTAATTCTTCACATGCCAATTTTTCAACAAGTCATCGTAATCTCTTGACATACTTTCAGGAAGTTCGATAGCAATCTCTTTCCCTGTTCGTTCATTCAACACATTAACAACATTCACCGTATCGTTCTGCGCCAACAACATAATAGTTGCAACAAACCATACCGAAAACGTAACCCATATCTTTTTCATGACTGTTTGTTCGTTATATTATTTTTTAAAACTGGAAACGGCATTGTACTCCATACGACTGAGTGCCACGCCTACTTGTATATAAATCCCGACTATCAATAACAGCCGGAGACATTTTCAATGTCAAATCTTTGGAAATATCAAAACTAGCCAACTCTGCATCAACATAAGCATCGATTATAGAGATTGCATAAACCCCGATAAAGATAAATATACTCATGTCGCGATAACGCCGATAATAATCTTTCTTACGTTTTATGACTTTTTTCAAATAATCAATATTCGCTTCTACGTTATATCCGGGAGGGAGCATATCCAAATAGCTATCCGTTTCAGGACTATCATCCATTATATCCAAATAAGCTTGGGAATAGTCTGAATACATCTGCCCATTCCAACTCAATGCATAAGCACAACCTACAAATCCACCATATATAATAGGTAATTTCCAATATTTCCTATTATAAATCTGTCCACCACCGGGAAAAACAGCTGCCAACCAAGTAGCTTTTACCGGATCCGGAATAAATACTTTTTTCTCTTTCTCAGAAGAATTCTCTAACGTTTCTAGTTTCAACACGGCTTCATCTTGCATAATTGTTGTATCTGCAGGAGCTTCCAAAGCATTCAAAGCACGTTGATTTTGTAGTGCAATCGTATCATCCGGCAATTCTGATTCAGAAAAGCGTAAAGAATCACGATTGACGGTATTTCTATGTTCCCAAAGAGTGTCTGGATTCTCTTTTTGTATACGTTCACGCCTCATCTGTGCCTTTGGCAAAAGCTGCGTTTCATTTTCCACTTTATTTTGTGCCAGCAATGCCCCATTCCCCCATTGCAATAGACACGCCAACAGAACAATGCACAAACGACTACAATATAATCCTACCGTCCTCAATTCCTTTACTATTATTAATCAAAACACGCTTTATTGCTTCAATTGGTCTAAAATACCAACAATGCGTTCCAAATCTTCTTCATTATTAAACGGAATACTGATTTTTCCCTTCCCTTTATCAGAACAAGACAATTGGACTTTGGTGCTAAAGAATTCTGATAAATGCCGCTTCAACAAATTATATTCTTCAGGAAGTTTACTGGCACGCGGTACTATTTTCTTACCACCACTCTTAACCGTTTCACCCTCATTCAATGCTTTCACCAATTGCTCAACCTTACGAACCGAATAGCCTTCACGCAACATCTCTTCAAACACTTTAATTTGTAGAGACGGACTGTCCAATGTTAACAAAGCACGGGCATGTCCCATATCGATTTCCTTGTTCTGAAGAGCTACTTGTATGGGAGCAGGCAATTTCAACAGACGTAAATAATTGGCTATCGTTGTACGTTTTTTACCAACCCGTTCGCTTAAACGCTCTTGCGTCAGTCCATATTGTTCCAACAAATGTTGATAAGCCAAAGCTATCTCTAAAGAATTTAAATCCTCTCGTTGAATATTTTCAATGAGAGCCATCTCCATCATATTTTCATCATCGGCTGTACGAATATAAGCCGGTATAGACTTCAAGCCGGCTAATTGTGAAGCTCGAAAACGCCGTTCTCCTGCAACAATCTGATAACTATCTTCCGAGAGTTTACGTAAAGTAATAGGCTGTATGATACCTATTTCTGAAATTGAGTCTGCCAATTCCTGTAAAGCAACCTGGTCAAATTCATGCCTTGGCTGATTGGGATTAGCCTGTATTTGCTCTATGGGTATCTCATGAATGGAAGAAGACCCCTGCGTTTTTACTTCTTCCGTAGAAATCAACGCATCAAGTCCGCGTCCTAAAGCGGTAAACTTTTTATGTACTGCCATATTTATCGTATTAACTATTACGTTTTATAATCTCTTGTGCCAAAGCCAAATGGTTTCTTGCTCCCGTTGAATCTACATCATAAAGAATTACAGGAATACCATGACTCGGAGCTTCACTCAATTTAACATTACGTTGGATAACTGTGCGGAATACCAATTCTTGGAAATGTCTTTTAACTTCGTCATACACTTGATTATGCAAACGCAAACGAGAATCATACATCGTTAGCAAAAATCCCTCTATTTCCAAAGAAGGATTCAACTTTGACTTGATAATTTTAATCGTATTCAAAAGTTTACTAATGCCTTCCAATGCAAAGTATTCACATTGAACCGGAATGATTACAGAATCGGCTGCTGTCAATGAATTTACAGTAATCAAGCCTAAAGAAGGAGAACAATCTATCAGAATATAGTCATATTCATCTTTCATTGCTCCTAAGACAGTCTTCAATACTTTCTCACGATTATCCAATTCCAACATCTCGATTTCAGCTCCAACCAAATCGATATGCGAAGGAACAATATCCAACCCCTCTATATCCGTTGTATAAATAGCTTCGCGTATATCTGTTTGGTTAATCAAACATTCATAAACAGAACTTTCGACCTCTTTCAAATCAACTCCCAATCCAGACGAAGCGTTAGCCTGCGGATCTGCATCAATCACCAATACTTTTTTTTCTAATGTAGCTAATGAAGCAGCCAAATTTATCGTAGTAGTAGTCTTTCCTACCCCACCTTTCTGATTAGCTAAAGCGATAATCTTTCCCATAAACTAATATTTTATCGACTGCAAAGTAAATGATAAAAAAGCAATGCACCTACATAAAGACAAAAGACTTGCTCCAACTGTTGATAAGTCTGTCATTTTGTTGATAACTGTATACCACTAACTATCAGCATTCCCAATTAGGAACGACCTTTTAATTCGGATGCGACAAAGATAGTATATTCTTATTAAATTCTTTTCTTTTTTTCGTTCCAAGTGCAACACATTTAAGATTTATTTCTGTTTGACAACTTTGCGATTTGCACTTTTTTGCCTACTTTTGCGAATTCATAACATAAAAATCAATACAACATGTTAACAAGCAGACCTCTTATACTTATTTCGAACGATGACGGAGTAACAGCAAAAGGTATCAATGAACTCGTTCGAATGTTACACCAATCTAACGATATCATAGTCATGGCTCCTGATTCGCCACGTTCCGGTTCTGCTGCGGCCATTACATCCCAAACGTTTGTAAACTACAGCCATGTTCACCATGAAAAGGGAGTAGAAATATATCAATGTTCCGGGACTCCGGTAGATTGTATTAAATTAGCATTGGATACTGTAGTACCACGAATTCCGGACCTTATTATCGGAGGAATTAATCATGGAGACAACTCTGCTGTGAATGTTCATTATTCCGGTACAATAGGAATAGTTTTGGAAGGATGTATGAAAGGAATACCATCTATCGGATTTTCTGTATGTGATCATAATCCCGATGCGGATTTTTCCCATACAATACCCTATATTCAACGAATTACACAAGAGACATTGCATCATGGACTACCAAAAGGCATTTGCCTAAATGTAAATTTCCCCACGAATCCACCTTACAAAGGTATAAAAATCTGTAGACAAACAATCGGACGGTGGGAACAAGAGTGGTGCAAATGTAAAAACCCAAGAAGTAACGAAGACTTATATTGGCTCACCGGAAACTTTACCAATTACGAGCCGGAAAAACAAGATAATGACAAGTGGGCTCTGGAGCAAGGATATGTAGCCATCACTCCAACCCAAATAGACATGACAGCTTACAGCATCATGGAAGAATTACACAAATGGAAATTAGATTAAATCTATGAAATATTACCTTATCGCAGGAGAAGCTTCCGGAGATTTACACGCATCCAATCTGATGCAATCTTTAAAACAAGAAGATCCTCACGCTGAATTCCGTTTCTTCGGTGGAGATTTAATGTCAGCAGTAGGAGGTGTTCGGGTGAAGCACTATCGAGAATTGGCTTACATGGGGTTCATCCCGGTTTTATTACATTTGCCAACCATTCTGTCCAATATGCGATTATGCAAACGAGATATTCTAAAATGGAAACCTGATGTCGTTATTTTAATTGATTATCCCGGATTCAATTTAGATATAGCCCAATATATAAAGAAGAAAACAAACATTCCGGTCTACTACTACATCTCTCCTAAAATATGGGCGTGGAAAGAATACCGAATCAAGAATATCAAACGAGATGTGGACAAACTATTCTCCATCCTGCCTTTTGAAATTGATTTTTTCAAACGACACAACTATCCTATTCATTATGTAGGAAATCCTTGTGTGGATGCAATCGACTCTTTCAGGAAACAGAACAATGAATCGCACGAAGATTTTATTCTAGCCAACAAATTTGACAATAAGCCAATCATCGCTCTCTTGGCTGGAAGTCGAAGACAAGAGATTAAGGACAATCTTCCCAAAATGCTGAAAGCTGTCTCTTCATTTCCGGAATATCAACCGATTATTGCCGGAGCACCGGGAATCGAACCGGAGTTTTATACCCAATACACCTGCGGAATGCAAGTGAAAATATTGTTCGGTCAGACTTATCGTCTGTTACAACAAGCTGAAGCAGCTCTTGTCACGTCAGGAACTGCCACATTAGAAACGGCCTTGTTTCGCGTGCCTCAAATTGTTTGTTATTACATTGCTGCCGGAAAAGTTATCTCTTTTTTACGTAAACGCTTTTTAAAAGTTCCTTTTATCTCATTGGTCAACCTTATTGCCAATCGAGAAGTCGTACCCGAATTAGTGGCCAACGAAATGACTTCGGAAAAAATCATAGAAGAGCTAAGCAAAATTCTTAAGGATACTCCGGAACGCTACGAAATGCTGCGAGAATACGATCGGATAATTCAGATTTTAGGTCCGGCAGGAGCATCTGAAAAGACGGCACATGCAATCTACTCTTCCCTTTCAAAGAATGCTGACGCATAAAAATTATATACCAAAATCCTATTTACTTACATTTTGTCATTTCAAATCAACTAACCTCGTCCCCTCGTCCCCTCGGATATGTTATCCGAGGGAGTTGAGGTAAGGATTTGAAATCCTCGTCCCCTCGGATATGTCCTATCCGAGGGTGTAGAGGTTAGGATTTGAAATTCTTGAGGGACGGATTTAATCCTTTTTATCCTAAAAACTTATGAGTTATAAAAGATATTCACTACCTTTGCCGTTGTTAAAAAAAGAAGAGACTATGCCCACATTATTCATCCTTTTCGGTATGCGTTTCTGTTTCTACACAGAAGATCATGAGCCAATTCATGTACACGTGATTGCACATGGCATCGAAGCCAAGTTCAACCTCGACCCCGAAATCACATTGGTTTCAAACAACGGATTGACCACAAGAGAAATCCGCTTGGCAAAGGAACTGATAGAAGAAAACGAAGAAGTCATCAGAGAAAGATGGCAGGCAATATTCTATCCGGAAAAGAAAAACAACTAATCAGAAAGGAGGCATCTATGGCAAATCATGAAGTATGGTTGGACAAGGAAAACATCTATGTCCGCAACAGCGAAGGACAAACCGCCAGCAAGCCCATCAGCCGTTTCAAGCGATTGATGCAGGCGACCGAAGAGCAGAGAAATTCCTTTGAACTCTCTTCGTGCGGCATACATTGGTACGAATTGGATGTGGACTTGGAGTTTGAAAGTTTCTTTCATCCACAGAAGTTCACTCTCTTGGCTTGCTGAGAAAAAAACTCCGTCATCCGCGTTTCCGAACTCACCCCGTTCCCTCGGGTTAACCCGAGGGTGTTGAGGTAGGGATTTGCAACCGACGCATGAGCGAGCAAGAATCAAGCTTGCTTGAATTCTATCAGCGAGCGAAAAGGAGGAAAACGAAGTTAATCCCTGTAATTATTTCGGGTCACAGACCCTGATACTCAGAAACGGCGGATAGGACATATCCGCCGTGACGGGGGGCGAAGAAGAAAAGTGAATGTGGGGAAGTGATCAGAAATACATCAACTGATTACAACAAGCCATTGGCAATGAATGTTTTGATGTCATCCTCACTTGGAAGGTTTACAAGATACTTCTGCACAAAGATGTTCTGATCCAGACCGGCTGTAGCATATTTCACTAATGTATCACCTTTATCCGTACACAACAATATGCCTATAGGTGGATTGTCGTCAGGCTGCATCACCTCATTCTTGTAGTAGTTCAGATAGGTATTCAATTGTGAAGCATACTCGTGACGGAAACGATCGACCTTGACCTCTACAATGACATGACATTTCAGGATTCGATGGTAAAACACCAAGTCGGCCTTGAAATAGTCACTATCCACCAATATCCTTTTTTGCCTTGCCTCAAAACAGAATCCTGTCCCCATTTCCAACAGAAACTCCTGTAAATGGTCGATAATCGCTTTTTCCAAATCTGATTCCAGAACGACCTCTTTTGCTTCAAGTCCAAGAAACTCCAACGCTACCGGGGTGTGCAGAATGTCTTTGGGCTGCAATGCCACAGCTTGTTGTTGCACCATAGCGGAAAGTTTTTCTTTGTCTTGTGATAGTCCGCTTCGTTCATAATACAGCGAATGTATCTGTCTTCCAAGTTCCTTGTTGGACCAACATCCCTTGATGGCCTCCAACTCATAGAAAGCTCTCTTGGCAGGATTGTCTATTTGGGCTATCACTATCAGATTGGAGTATGGAAGCCTTTTGAACAACATATCTGGAGGAAGCATCCATTTTTCCGAAACCGATTCGGCGGATGACATCCGCCGAATTGAGTCGCCGGATTCGGCGGACGCTATCCGCCGAATTTCAGGAGCACTATGCTCCAATAAGGCACCAACTGATGGATTTTCAAAGAGATATTTGATGACTTCCGACTGTAATTGAGGATATACTAAATATAGCCTTCTGAACTCTCTGAAACGACGTTCGGTCAGTCCTTTGGTCTTTAATCTGAGTTCAAGATTCTTCAGCAACTTTTCTCCATACGCCGAACGGTCTTCCCCTTTCTGCTCATATTCCACAATGTAACATCCTACAAGCCAATTGCGTGCAGTCAATGCAAGATTGACAGCGTGCGAAGCCTGTGACTGCAACACTTCATGAATAGAACTTATATTCTCAACAAGCAAATCAAATTTCATAATCCAACTATTTGCTTGCAAAGGTACTACAACTTATTCAATTTGGCAAAAGAGACAGAGGTTATTCTTTTGGCTTCGCCCCACGTCCCCTCGGATATGTCCTATCCGAGGGAGTTGAGGTAGGGGTCTCTGACCCCTGTTACATTTGCGGGTCACAGACCCTGATACTCAGAAACGGCGGATAACATATCCGCCGTGACGGAAAGTAATCGACATAGGCTATCAAGCCTCTCTGGACGGTAATATTGCTTGAACTCGCAAAGAATGCTGTCCATTGCCAAGCGTTTGTCACGATAGATTAGTGTATCTTCGGCATTGGCTTCAT
>JAFUNW010000153.1 GCA_017472905.1 Bacteroidaceae bacterium | reverse complement strand
GTTTGAACGGGTAAAGGTAATTAAAAAATGGGAAATTTTCTATAGAAGCATCATTAATTTAACCTTTTCTATACTTTGGAGTGTCGGGAGCAATTTGCGAAATATAAAAAAATGCGCAGACAAGGCAAATCTGAACGGAAAGGGTGGGGGATTCCGCTGCGATTTGCTTGTCTGCGCCTAAAAAAGGATTTTCTCTATCGAATTATTTCAATCCGAGTTTTTCTTTTATGTTTTTGGGGAGAGCATCTTTGTGAACAACGATGTTCATGGTTTTGTAGCGAACGAAAGCTTTTGATGCATACCAGATGCCTTTATATTTTCCGGCTTTTCCCCATGAATTTTTCACCAGGTAATATTCGTTTCCAATCTGGTCTTTGGCTTTTCCGTAGATGAGCATGCCGTGATCATCGGTTGTTTCCCAATTGTCGTAAGCGATTTGGCGCTCTTCTTGGGTACAGTTTTTCTGGGGCAACGGGCGGTTGATGGCTTCAGCCTTTTCAGCAGCTGTCATCTTGAGCCAGCGTGCCATGTCCGAGCCTCCCAACTCCTGACTCTTTTGGATGTCAGGCATGACGGCAATACCGTTTCGGGTAAATCCCTGTTCGCTCACGTCTGAGCCCCATGCGATGGTATATCCCTTGTCGATGGCATTGTCGAATACATCCATCAGTTCATCGATGGGCAGGTTGTAAGAGGTGCTCCAGCGCCAGTTGTCTTGCACTTCGATGACGAATGGTTCGTAGAACGGATGGTGGGTGTACGAAGTGAGTGACACGTAGTCATCGGCATTCAGCTCCAAAGATTGGTAGAAGCTTTGCGGAGTGTATTCTACTCCGTTGTAAACGAATGTTTCCGGACGTTTGCCGAGGTAGGCATCGTAGATTCCTTCCAATCCTTTGCGCCACAGGGGAGTGCCATCGGGTGAGGTCTGCAATTTCTTGTGGTTGCCTTTGGCTATGGCAGCTACGTAAGCGTCTGTTACGGCCGACAGTTCGTTGTGGTTCGAAAGGGTGTCGCCATACATTACGCCGGGGCGCATTTCGGCTTCAGGCACGAGGCCGAATTTCTTCATGCCGTAGATTACATCGTAGAACGAGCCTCCTTGCGAGAAGGATATGTCTCCGTGTGTGCGGATGGCTTTGTCGGCGCGGTCCATGTAGGTGTTGTAGACGATGTACATTTCGGAAAAGTCGTATTCTCCCTTGTTCATGCGCAACAGCTCGGCTTCGATGAAGCTAAGGGTAGAGTAGCACCAGCATGTGCCGGCACGGTTTTGGTCTTTGATGGAGGTAATGGGGATTTCTTTCACCGTAGTGAATTCGAATCCGGCCGTCTCTTGTGGTTGGTTTGTCTCTTGTGCCGCAAGGCCTGTGGCAGTAATGCTCAAAGCGGCGAGTAATAATGTTTTTTTCATTTTTTGTTTCTTATCTGTTTGTTTAATTATAGATTTACATGCTTTAAAAATCAAAACCATTCTCTCATCGTCTCTTCTATCTCTTCGATTCGGATGGGGATACGCTCTTCTCCGAGCAGGCGTGAGCCGTTTTCGGTGATGAGCAGGTCATCTTCGAGGCGTATGCCGCCGAAGTCTTTGTATTTCTCTATCTCTTCGAAGCAGAGGAACTCTTTGTTTGTGCCTTCGGCTTTCCACTGATCGATAAGTGCAGGGATGAAGTAGCATCCCGGCTCGTCTGTAATGACAAATCCCGGTTGCAGACGGCGTCCCATGCGTAGCGAAGCCAATCCGAACTGGCTTGAGGGGCGCACTTCGTCATCGAATCCTACGTAAACTTGGCCGATGTCTTCCATGTCGTGCACATCCAGTCCCATCATGTGGCCCAATCCGTGAGGCATGAAGAGGGCGTGTGCACCCGCTGCTACGGCTTCGTCTACATCTCCCCGCATGAGTCCGAGTTCTTTCAGTCCTTGGGTGATGACTTTGCACGCTTCGAGGTGTACCTGCTTCCATGTGATTCCCGGACGGGCAAACTCGATGGCTCGGTCGTGAGCAGCCAATACGATGTTGTAGATTGCTTTTTGTCGGGGACTGAATTGTCCGCCTACGGGGATGGTTCGTGTGAAGTCCGAGCAATAGTTGTTTGTGTTTTCTGCACCGGCATCGGTGAGCATGAGGCGTCCGGTTTCAAGGATGTTGCCGTGATAATGGTTGTGGAGCGTTTCGCCGTTCATCGAGAGGATGGTGGGAAACGATACGCCGGCTCCGTATGCGAGGGCTATACCTTCCATGTCTCCGGCGATAACCTGTTCTTTCACTCCGGGTTTGCAAAGCCTCATGGCGCAGGTGTGCATCCGGTGTCCGATGAGGCAAGCCTCTTCGATTTCGGCTATCTCTTCCTCGCTTTTCACCGAGCGTTGGGCTACAACGGCTTTGATCAGCTCTTCCGAAGCGTGGCTCTTTTGCATGGTGGGCGCAATGCCGGTCAGCTCTTGAAGCCAAAGTTTGTTTTCTGCCCGATAAAGGGGGAGGAAGTGGATGCGCATTCCTTTGCGGAGTGCCTGCTCGATTGTGTTGTTCAGGGCTGAGAGCGGTGCGCTGTTTTCCACGCCGATGGAGTGGGCCAGTTCTTGTACTTTCGGTTGTGGACCCATCCAAATGATGTCGTCCATCGTGAAGTCGTTGGCGAAAAGATATTCATTGCCACTTTCGGTGTCGATGACTCCGGCCATGCCGGGAAGGTTCAGACCGAAGAAATAGAGAAACGAACTGTCTTGTCGGAAATGGTAGCTGTTGTCGGGATAGTTGGACGGTGATTCGTTGTTGCCCAAGAGCAGAATCAGTCCGTTTCCCACTTGTTTGCAGAGCTTTTCGCGCCGCTCTTTATATACGTTGGCTGTAAACATATTGATTTAGTACGTTGTTATATTGAATGAAAGTCTTGCAAAAATAGCTAATAAATTCGAAAACGTTCTTCTTTTTGCATCTATTAAGCTAAAAAAGGTCTATTTTTGCTTTCAAAAAGGTAGAGAATATGAATCTAGGAAGTGACATCGGATTGGTTTTGGAGGGCGGCGGCATGCGCGGCACGTTCACCAGCGGCGTATTGGACTATATGATGGACCACGACATCGAGTTTCCTTACGGCATTGGGGTGTCGGCAGGTGCTTGCAACGGGGTTTCGTATGTTTCGCACCAGCGCGGACGTTCTCGATTCAGCAATATTGAATTACTCGACCGCTACCACTACATCGGCTTCCGCCACCTGTTGACACAACGGAGCATCATTGATTTGGACATGCTCTACAACAAATTTACTGAGGAGATTCTGCCGTTTGACTACGACAGTTATTTTGCCAATGCCATGCGTTTTGAAATGGTGACGACCCACTGCTGTACGGGAGAAGCCTGCTACATGGAGGAGCGTTCCGACCGCAGGCGACTGATCGACATTGTGAAGGCTTCGGCCAGCTTGCCCTATGTTTGTCCGATTGCTTATGTAGATGGTGAACCGATGTTGGATGGGGGCATTGTGGACTCCATTCCTGTTGAGAGGGCTGTGAGTCAGGGATTTCGGCGCAATGTGGTGGTGTTGACGCGCAACAAGGGCTATCGCAAGAGTGGGGGAGATTTTAAGATTCCCTCTTTTATATATAAGCGCTATCCTCGTTTGCGCGAGAGCTTGGCCAACCGGTGTGCCTGCTACAACCGTCAGTTGCAGATGGTAGAGGATATGGAACGCGAGGGGAAAGTGTTGGTGATTCGCCCTGAGAAACCAATTGTCGTGGGAAGAATGGAAAAAAATGTGGCTCGTCTGACCGACCTGTATAACGAAGGATACGAATGTGCGGAACGCGTCTTGCAAGGGGGGAAGGCGGAATGGTTTGGTCGGTAAGGTGAGGTTTTTAAAAGGAGTTAGAGGAGTTAAAGGAGTTAGCGGCTCTTGCGAGCCTAGGAGTTAAAGCCAAATGTTTTGCTTTTTTGTTTGCTAAACTATTGGCTTTTTTTCGCTATCGCTCAAGGGAACTTCTCCTAGTGAGCGAAGCGAAAGTTAACTCCTTTAACTTACTGTAGGGGAGATAAAAGGAGATAAATGGAGTTAAAGGGAGATAAAAGCCAAATGATTTGCAATACTATTGGCCTTTATCTCCCTTTTATCTCCAAAGCGCAGAGCGCTATCTCCCTTTATCTCCTTAAATAGTTAAATATTCCCTATCGTAAAATTCTCAGGGTGTTTGCCTTTGAAATCTTTCAAGTAGAGCTTGATTTCCCGCAAATCTTTTTCGAGATCTCCGCTTGGGGTAATCTCCTTTTCGCAGGTGATAAGTTTCTTTTCGTAGTCGATGCCGATGATGACGATGGGGACACCGGCTTTCAGGGCGATGTGATAGAATCCTTTCTTCCAGTTTGGATTGCGTTTGCGTGTGCCTTCGGGCGTGATGGCAAGGTGGAAAATCTTGCTGTTCTTGCAGGTTTCTACCATTTGCTCCACCAACGAAGTGCGCTTGCCTCGGTCTACCGCAATTCCGCCTATGGCACGAAACATGACGCCTAGCGGACCCCAAAACCACTCTTTCTTCATCATGAATTGGGTCTTTCGGCCAATGGCGGCATAAAAGAGCTTACCGTAAAAAAGGTCCCAATTGCTGGTGTGCGGTCCGCAGCAGATGACGTATTTGTCGTAATCGGGGACCGTTACCCGGGTTTTCCAACCGAGCAATTTGTAGTAAATAAATTTGCAGATTGCTTGTTTCATTTCGATTGGAGTTACGGATTAATTGAGCTGTCCGATTTCGTCTATGATGCTGTTGGCTTCTGCTTCAAATCCGGCAATCAAGTGTTTGTAGAACGCTTTCACGTTTCCCGGTTCGGTGTGGCTGATTCGGCAGATGTAGTCGTTTTGCAGATTCAGTATGCGTACGAACAATGCGTCTGTCTTTTCGCTGTTCGCCTCCTTGTTCAGTTTGGAAGCTACCAGACATTCGGCAAAGAGTTCGCCGATGATATAGTTTACTTTTTTCTTTAAGATTCTTCTTTTAGCCATAATTGTTTGTTTAATGGGTGAAACATGTTGTTTTTTGCTGCAATTTCGGTCTGTTTCTCCTCAATTGCGGTGTAAAGGTACGCCTTTTTATTGGAAGAGGCAACGAAATTCGCATAAAAAGGGAGAAAATATACCTTTTGCAAATGGAGAAAGGAAATTTGGGACGGGCAATTTTCTGTATACGCTCTCCTTTTTTGTGAGAAACCATCGGCACCTGAAAATCTGTTGCCTTGCAGAGTTCCGTCTGCCGTGCAGCAGATTTCCGTCCGCCGTGCAGCAGAGTTCCGTCCGCCGTGCAGCAGAGT
>JAFUNW010000152.1 GCA_017472905.1 Bacteroidaceae bacterium | reverse complement strand
TACAGTCGTCAGACCGGTGTGGGTATTGGAGTTTTCTTGGGTATCTTCATCGGTATGGCATTCCTCGTTATGCTTTGCATCGGCTGGCATGTGTGGAGAGCTGCGAATGAGAATCCGGCAACGACGGTGAAAAAAGAATAAGCACCACTAAAAGAAGCTATTGGCGATAATTCCGTAGCATTGAAATTGAAGCTGATGTAATGTTGAAGGATACTCGCGTGAAAACATCGTTACATTGGTGAATCCGTAAGAAAAAGATAAAAACAGCCTTCAAGGTTTCACCGAGATGTAACTTGTGAAGGCCTTTTTCATACCTATTTGTCTTCAACACTCGTTATCTTGATATTTCAATTCAAAGACATCTTATGTTATTGAACATCATTATGCCATTTTTTTTCATCAAATTATTTCGCATTTTTCTTATTTTTTCATAAATTGCAATCGATAAATTCAAGTTTTACATATTAAATCTACAAATTATGAAAACTTTAGTAAAAAGAATGGTAGTAATGAGTGCAGCACTTGTTCTGCTTTACGTGTGTGCTGTAGCACAAAATGAAAAAAGTACAAAAGGTGGAAGTACAACTTATAACTACCCAACATTAACAGTGACACCCAATCCGGTTGTTCTCGTCTCAGGTGCTTATGCAATTGTTACAATAACGCCAGATGCTGGATATTATCATCCAACTATTTCTTATGATAATCAGACATATGAAGTTGGCCAGACATTTGAAGGGGAAATTTTTAGAGTCGAACCTAACGGAACTAACAATCCTTATAGTTTTAAAATTGTTGCTAAAGACGTTAACAAAGAAAGCGAAGAAAGTATATCTATTGACGTGGAAATGATTCCAGAAGAACTATGGAGTTTAAATAGAAATATGGTACGCTCTACTCCTGCAACAGTAATTATTAAAGTATCTCCTACCACAAACTAGAAAAAGAATCAAACAAACTTAATCTTTAATAAAAAGCCATATGTTCTTTCATTACCTCAAGATAGCGTATCGTAATCACTCCAAGCATAAGATACAATCCATTATATCCTTATTGAGTTTGGCTATTGCTTTTGCATGTGTATCCTTGGCCGGGTTTTGGACTCATTATGAACAAACATACGATTCCTTTTTGCCGGATTATGAAAGAATTTACAAAATAGCGAATAAACGTTCCGGGGAAACAACTCTGAATGACGAATGGCATATGCCATTGCTCTCGTATCTTATGGGAAATTATGCAGAGGTGGATAAGGCATGTGGTGTTTCTCCGGAATCGTATTTTAAACAGATGGAAATCAACGACCAAGTGTTTCCATCAAGCAAGGCTGACATAACTCCAGAAGCCGTAGAAATGTTTGGAATCCAGTGGATGGAAGGCAACCGCAATATGGAATCATGGAAAGAAAACGAAGTGGCTGTCTCCGAGCAGATGGCCCGAAAAATATGTGGCAAAGACTCTCCTTTAGGACTTATCTTCAGATTACAGTCCAGATATGGGAAAAAGACCGGTGACCTTCAAATAGCAGCCGTCTTTAAAACACGTCCGGAACACTCCAATTTTAAATTTGACCTATTGGGAAAGTTGAAATCATCCACCACATCAGATATATTTTGCGAAACTTATGTACAGATCAACCCCAAAGTAGATTCAGAACAGTTCTTGCAAAAACTAATGGCTGATTCCTTTAAAGACTTAAAGATGAAAGGTATCAAACCTAATGTATTAACTCCACTGAAGGAAGTGCACTACACCTACCCCGAAAAGAGGCAGAACGTCCGTCTGAATGATGTAAAATTGTTTGCCGGTGCAGCTGTACTATTGTCCGTCTGTGCCTTGCTGAATTACCTGATGCTGTTTGTCAACCGATTGCGTAACCAGGGGCGTGATATGGCTCTCCGTACTATCTGTGGTTCTTCCTCATGGCAAATGGGATTATTACTCATGGTGGAATACCTTCTACTATTATTGGGTGCACTGTTTTTCAGTATTCTGTTCATTGAATTGGTTTATAATGGCTTTGTAGAATTGGCTCAATTGACGATAGGCCGATCTACCATCTATGCCGGTTGCGGTTTTTTGCTATTGTTCATCTTTGCTTTGGCAACGGTACTTTCTTTGATTCCGATACTGTATTTCAAACGGAAGACTCTTCGGGTACAAATGGAATCCGTGCCGGTTCAGTCGGGTGC
>JAFUNW010000151.1 GCA_017472905.1 Bacteroidaceae bacterium | reverse complement strand
TGGAGAAAGTCATTTTGGAAGAGAAGAAAGAGTCTGAGGTGTCTGATCGGTTGGGAAAAGAATTGCAGACATTTGAAAAAGAAAAGAAAATACGTGAAAAAACGCGTTTGTCCGAACAGATTTTGCTATTGAACAAGGCTATTTCCAAATGGGAACTCCGTCAACAGGCATTCCATCTATGGAAAGAAGCGGAAAAAGCATGGAAAGAAGCGATTGAGGCTAATGAACGATTGAAAACAACCTCTCAACAAGCACAATCAGAGGCTATTCGTGCGGAAGCACTTTACCGAACGGAACGAATGAACTATGAAAACAGAAAGATAACGGTGGATGAGTGTGCTCGAAAACTTCGGGCTATGTTGGTAGAGGGGGAAGCTTGTCCCATTTGTGGGAGCAAACATCATGAGATTCGTCCGGAAACGATGTTTGACGAATGGATGGATGAGGCTACCCGCCTACTGCATGAAGCGGAAAGCCAGCGCGACACAGCAAAGAAGAACGAGGCAACAGCTTTGGCCAAGCACGAAGCCGGCGAACGGCTTTGTCAACAGAAAGAGTTGGAGAAAGAAGTACGTAGAAAAGCTTACGAAAAAGCAGAAGAGGAATGGAAACCATATATTGCATTGGGAGAAAATTCAGGAAAGACAGAGAATGAAGAGGACACACACACCCGAATGGAGCATTCGTTGCAGCGTGTTCAAGAACAGCTAGAGCAAATAGAAAGACAGATTGTTTTTATAGAAGAGAAAGAACAGGCATATACAACTTCGCGGGAGCGGCTGAATCTAATTGTGCAACGGATGATGCAACAACAGCAGGACGGACAACAATGTGCACAGAATTTAGCATTGCTTAATCAGCGCATCGTAACGGATGGCAACCAACAAAAAGAGAAAAGAAGAGAGATAGAAACGCGAATGCAAGAACTTCGGGAATGGTTAAACTATCCCGCATGGGAAGAGAGTTGGCGAGCTAATGCTGTGGCTTTTGAAACGCAATTGTTGCAGGAAGCACGTAGTTTTCAGTTATTGCTCTGGACGGAAATTCCCGAATTGAAACAAAAGAGCCTGACTGCCAAAGAACAATATAAACGTTCACAGATTCTGTTGGACGAGATTCATCAGTTGATGCCTGACTGGAAACTTGAATCGCCCCCTCACCCAATTGAGCAGCAAAAGGTGGAGCGAGTCAATGAAAACCTTTTAGCTTTAAAAGAAAAGGTGCAACTTCTTTGTAGCAACCTTCGCGATGGTTCTAAAGAACGGGAGAAAATAAAAGACGATTTGAGTAAAGGATTGTCTCACTATAATTTGGAACAATCTGACAAGCCGATAGGTCAAAAGGAATTGCAAGAGCTTTGGTCGCTTTCGGCAGAATATTTATTGAAATTGCGGAAAGAACAACAACAGGTCAATGAAGCTTTGACACTGGCTCATTTACGTAAAGCGCAAGCCGAAGAAGAACGAAAGAAGTTTTGGATTAAAATGGAAAATCCGTTGTTGCCGGCAGAAGAACAAGAAGAAATGAAGCCTGACTTCGGTACGCTTCGTTCTGAACTTACTCTTCGGAAAAAGAATGCGGAAGAAGTTGGAGCTATTGCGCTACAACAGGTTGGATATTATCGCCAATTGTTGGAAAACAATCAGCAGAACGAAGCCAAGCGCGAGGAGTTGCTTCGGGAAAAGGAACAAAAACTTCGCGACCGTTCTTTGTGGAGCATGTTGTACAGTTTACTGGGAGGCGGAAAATATCGAAACATTGCTCAGTCGCTCACTTTCCGCTTTTTGTTGGAGAAAGCAAACCAACATCTGCGCGAACTTTGTCCGCGTTACCGCTTGCGCTGTGAATTAGGAGCACTCTCGTTGCTGGTAGAAGACTTGGAAATGTGTACTCTTCGTCCCGGAACAACACTCTCTGGTGGGGAAAGTTTCATTGTTTCTTTGGCATTGGCGTTGGGACTTTCCTCCTTGTCGGACGAACGTTTGAAAGTGGATACACTCTTCATCGATGAGGGATTCGGCACACTATCGGCTGAATATCTTGACACTGTCATGGAAGTTTTGGAGAATCTGCATCGACAGGGACGTCGGGTCGGAATCATTAGCCACGTTGAAACATTACGCGAACGCATTCCCGTACAAATACAGGTGAATCGAGTGAACAGAACGCGAAGCAAAGTAGAAGTAAAACGTTTGCTTTAGCCTTTCTATACTCTTAAAAAAAGAAAATGGAAACAGAATCTTAGCTTGTTTGGCCTCCGATTTCGTATCTTTGCTGCGCAAAGCGGTAAAATACCGTATCAAACAACTGGATGATAAGAGCATTTGTATGTCTGAAAGTAACTATATATCAATCAAAGGTGCGCGTGTAAACAACCTCAAGCAGGTAAGTGTAGATATTCCACGCGGAAAATTAGTAGTCGTGACCGGACTTTCCGGTTCAGGTAAATCTTCATTGGCATTTGATACGCTCTATGCCGAAGGACAACGGCGCTATGTGGAGAGTCTCTCTTCTTATGCCCGGCAATTCTTGGGACGGATGAGCAAACCGGAGTGCGATTCTATTAAAGGCATTCCACCGGCTATTGCTATCGAGCAGAAAGTGAACAGTCGAAACCCACGTTCCACTGTCGGCACGTCTACGGAAATTTATGACTACCTGCGGTTGCTTTATGCCCGTATTGGAAAAACCTATTCACCGGTCAGTGGCGAATTAGTAAAGAAGCATACTTCTGAAGATGCTGTACAATGTATGCTTTCGTTCTCCTCAGGCACTCGTTTTACCGTTCTGTGTCCGGTGACGCTACGGGAAGGACGCACGTTGACTGTGCAACTTGCCGTAAACCAACTGCAAGGCTTTACGCGAGTAGAAGTAAACGGAGACGTAGTACGTATAGAAGAGTATTCCGAACCAAAACCGAACGATACAGTCTACCTCCTGATTGACCGCATGGCTTGCGGAGATGCCAAAGA
>JAFUNW010000150.1 GCA_017472905.1 Bacteroidaceae bacterium | reverse complement strand
CGTTGGTTCAAGCCCATCCTGAAGCGCAAGGGGGTAAGTTCATGTGAATGAACTTACCTTTTTGTTTTTCAGAAAAAGTTGTTTTATGCTTATGTTATTACCATATTTAAATAAAGATTTGATAGAGGCCGGTTGCGATGAAGCCGGTCGCGGATGTTTGGCCGGAGCTGTATTTGCTGCTTCCGTGATTTTACCAAAAGATTTTCGGAATGAACTATTGAATGATTCAAAGAAACTCACCGAACGACAACGTTATGCATTGCGTGAGGTGATAGAGAAAGAAGCAATCGCCTGGGCGGTAGGAGTGGTTTCTCCTGAGGAAATTGATAAAATCAACATTCTGAATGCCTCTATTTTGGCAATGCACCGTGCAGTAGACGGGTTAAAGGTGCGTCCGCAAGCTTTGATTGTGGATGGCAATCGTTTTAGACCTTATCAGAATCTGCCGCATACAACGATTGTAAAAGGGGACGGTAAATATTTATCGATTGCAGCGGCTTCAATATTGGCGAAAACTTATCGAGATGATTATATGAATGGTTTACATAAGGAATATCCTTATTATGATTGGGAAGGGAATAAGGGGTATCCTACTCGCAAGCACAGAGAAGCCATTCGTATGCATGGAACGACACCTTATCACCGAATGACTTTCAATTTGCTGGGAGATGGTCAGTTGGAGCTATTCCCCAAGGAATAAAAAACTTAGTTGCTTTTCTCTATCAATACTGTCGCATAGGCAGAGATTCCTTCTTCGCGTCCGGTAAAGCCTAATTTTTCTGTCGTAGTAGCTTTGATAGATATATCTTCGCTATCAATCTTCATGACTTGTGCCAAAGTTGCCTGCATGGTTGGGATGTGTGCTTTTAGTTTCGGACGTTCCGCGCATATGGTGGCATCAATGTTTCCTACATGAAAACCTTTGGTGGCAATTAGTTCAACGGTACGAGCTAACAGGACTTTGCTGTCTATGTTCTTGAATTCACCGGCATTGTCAGGGAAATGAAAACCTATGTCGCGCATATTGGCTGCTCCCAAAAGAGCATCGCAAATGGCATGAATCAATACATCTGCATCGGAATGTCCCAATAACCCGGTTTCATGTTCGAGACGAATGCCTCCCAACCAAAGTTCGCGATTGGGGACTAGCTTGTGTACATCAAATCCAAAACCTACTCGTATTTTCATAAATCTCTGTTTTCTTTTTTTATCTACTGAAAATGTCGCGTAGTCCGTCCATGTCAAACGCTAACGAGAAGCGCAAGGTTTGGTCTAGTGGATTCGTTTGGGCTACGGAGATGACATACGAAGCATCCAAAGAGAAGACACTCATCTTGAAGCCGGCACCTACCGTATAGTATTTGCGGTTTCCTTTGTAAGGGTCTTCGTGATGATAACCGGCACGGACCGAGAATTGGTTGTGATAGACATATTCTGCACCAATGCTCCACTGAATTTCTTTCAACTCTTCACTGAATCCTCCCGGAGCATCGGTAAATGATTTAAAAATACCGCTGATAGGAGAAATGTCGCGGTAATCTTTTTGCAAGCGGTCTTGATAGTCGTTGTCGTCTTCTCCTTCTAGCTGGATAGGCCGAGTGGGAACCATCAATTTATTGGCATCTGCACTGAAAGAAATCGTGTTGTATTCGTCAATGGGGATTAAAACCGAAGCTCCTATTCGTAGGTTTGTAGGAAGAAACTCGCTGGTGTTTCCATCATCGTAGGATATTTTGCTACCGATGTTAGAGGCGTTTAATCCTAAACCTAACAAACATTCACGCTGGCCCATCATAAAGTATTTGTTGTAATAGAATGCAATGTCGGCAGCAAAAGCGGAGCCGGGTGTGATGTCTTCTTCTTCTCTCCAAGCTAAGTCGGAATAGATGAAGCGTAAAGCAACCGCTGCCGAGAAGTTTTCAGATAACATGCGAGAGTAAGCGACATCAACAGACATCTCGTAAGGGTTAATAGATGAGATAGATTCGCCATTATCGTTATAAGCGGTGGGAACTTCTCCCAGAGAAAAATAGCGTAATGAACCACTTAAAGCCGAATAGTCACCGATGCGATAAAATCCGGAAAGATAGGCTAAGTCGATATCGCTAACCAATTGGCGGATCCAAGGGGTATAGGACAGTCCTAAACCTGCACGACTTATATTGTATGGGTATTTAGCCGGATTCCAATATTGTGAATACACGTCAGCATCGGTTGCACAACCGACATCTCCCATACCTCCGCCTCGCGAATCGGGCGCAATGGACAGTGAGCTGACTCCTGTTTGTACAGGATTGAATTGGTTCTTCTGTGCACGAATTGTCTGTGTCGTACACAAAAGGATAAGAAGAATCGCTATGGATATTTGTTTCATATATTTACGTTTAATAATATGGTCGCACTTAAATAAAACTTCTTTTGCTGTGAATTATTGTCTGACAATGGCAATTTTTCGTGTTTTACTACTCTCTGAACCTCCGCTTGCAGAAGAAATGGTGGCACGGTAAAGGTAGACTCCGTTTCCAATCGGTTGTCCACTGTTTGTCGTGAGATTCCAATTAATCAAATAGTTATTTCCGCTTGATACTCCGTTTTCTGTATGTTTCCATAGAACACGGCCCGAAAAATCAAATACTTCCATAGTAATGGCTAATTCGGTAGACGGACGGTTGTGGGTAATGACAAATGTAGTGTTCTGGCTTGCAGTGTTGTTGGTGCACCATACGTTGATTAGTTGTGGACGGAGCCCTTTGATCACTTCAAACTGGACCTCTTTTGTGGATGAATTGTTCATGACGTCCCAAGCCCGTATCATCAGAATGTGTGTTCCCGGAGACAATTCCGGCATGCTGTATATGACGCTTCCTCTCGTATAATCTCCCGCTTCGGAAGTATAATAATTGTTGAGTACAAAGGTCATGTTCGGATCGTTGTCAACAATAGCAATAAGGTCATGTCCAACTCCATTTCCGGTTGTGTTGATTCCGTCTTCATCGTGTAGATTTAGCATAAGTAGCGGAGTCTCGTTTACTTTATTGTTGGTGGTGAAATCGGTGGTATTGAAGAAAATTTCAATTTCCGGTCCGATGGAATCTCTCTTTAGATTTTCAGCTGTACCTCCTAATGAAAATAGGTTGAACATACCTTGAGCTTCGTCTTGTTCACTGTTGCGCGCATAGAAGTAGATGGCTCCATTGCTATTGGAATAACTGATGTCTAGGGGTATAGGAAATGTAAATGCAAACTCTCCATTCCGAACAGAGTCGTTGCTGGTAAATAAAAGTTTGGAGTTATTCCAAAATTCAAAGATATTATCTTCATCGGAACTGTTTCCTTTGCAACGGACTTTTTCTTTACTGTCGTATATAGAAGGATGAATTTCCCCATTAAAGTCGGTCGCTAAATAGCCCTCATTGTTAACAATGCGTCCTTTGAGTTGTGTTAAACTTCCTGCTTTCAGTTGTAAAGGGTGCTCTTCTGTAATGTCGGAAACTTTTTTCCCGTTTAATTCCGTTAATTCCACTTTGTATTGGTTGGGTAATGCTAATCGGAGTGCAGGATCTCCTAAATATACAAAATGCACGTTGGTGTATTTTCCTGTTCCTTTTACTTCATTTCGTGCTAATCGGAGAGCTTCTCCTATTGTGTAGCCCTTTCCTGAAAATAGATGTTTACAGAATGCATTGTTGAACGCTTCATTTTCTGTCGGGTAAGTTGATCGAGCTGTTCCTAACATAACGATTGCGCCTCCTTTGGGATTGATAAGAGCTGCTTCTCCCATGTTGTTCTCTGGCATATCAATGGGTGAGGTGTCACAAGCTGCAGTTAACCAAAGTGGAAGCCGAGAAGACTTGATATTCTGCATATCTTCTATTCCCCAAACATATTCATGTGATAATGTCTCGGCTCTTCCATGACCTGTATAATTCATCATGAGTGCTCCTTTTTCATGAGCTTCTTTGATTCGTTGAGTTATGTCCGGATAGCGTGCTCCTGTTGCCGTATTTTCGCGAGGAAATGCATCCCAATAGAGCTTCTCAATGATGAGATTCGGGTTGCTACGTTCTATTTGGTCAGCAAGTCTGTCGGCCATTTGCATATGTGTATTGTTGTTATCTTCGTCATCTCCCATAATGCAAATACGGTTTTTCCAGGTACCAGCTTCGGTGTTATTCATATAGGCTTCTATTTTGTCGACAACATGGGTTGCTTCCTCCAAAGAATGTACAGTTAGACGACCGGTTGCAATGTCTGCTTTGGCGCTTTCCCAAGGAGAACGGTCTTCATCGTCTAATAGACCAAAATAGTCTTCTAGTATATAAGAGTTGGTCTCGTTTGTCGAATTTTCAGATTGGAAACAAGGCAGATAATCATTGGGGTTGCTTTGCTGCCAATTGGTTGTTATCATTCGATTGTCTGCAGCGCAATCAGCAAACAGCAACAGATATTTAGGCGCTTCTTCTTTATTTTCAGCTCTGTCGTAAAACATTTTTAGAAATCTTCTAATCGCTGTCGCATCCGGAGTTCCGGAGGAGAATTCATTGTAGATTTGATCAGCACGTACTACTTCTACTCGCAATGAGTCTTTTTGTCTGTGTAATTCAGCCAATCGTTCAGCTTGACTTTGCCATGTTGTTGAGGTCGGTAAAATAATCACCATATCTGTTGCAGGCAAGCCATGTAAATTTTGGTTTGTAACTTTGCCGACAAATTCCACACTCGGAAAAGTCGCTGTCACATCTACAGCAACAAACTCGTCATTAAGAGAGGCCGTTCCGGAGGTCGTGTAAATCCCGTTTGTGTAAGTTCCTTTTAGTATGGAATAATTGTATTGATTACTTTCTTTCGATATTTTCCAAACAACGGTATTGTTATTTGCATCTTCTACTACGAACTTTTTTCTTCCAGCAGTAGAACATCGGAAAGGTGTAAAATTTCCTCGTAAAGCTAATTTACGGGTGAAGCAAATAGCAATATAATCTAAATACGCTGAACAAGTGGAGGAGTGTGATAAAGTAATGGTTGATTTTTCGCTTAATAATCCAGTGCTTGTAAAGCTCCTTGTTCCTGTTCTAAAATGATCGTAACGTCCAACTTGTGGGATCGTAATCGAACCGAGATTATGCTCGTTGGCATTAACTGTTAGTGAAGAAGCTGCAGATTGATTTTCTGAAGCGAAAGCAACTTTTATTGTAGATGAAGCGTCTTTTATGATACCGGAAAGATCGAATTCATAATTTTGAATACGATTGTTTTTATAATCTTTATTATCTAAAAAAATACGTCCGCGATTAGCCCAATGGATAAGGTCTTTCTCATAAAGCACATAGTCCGGATATGTTGTCGTTTCGTCTCCATCGGGCGCTTCTTCTTCTTGAATGAATTCAATAGGGGAATTTTCGCTATTTTCAGTTAAAAAATAATATGCATACTTCGAGTATGTATTTTGTTGATGGATAAAATTATAAGTTCCTTGTTTGGTCCATGAAATAGTACCGTGTGCATAAAATAGCATAGAAGAATTTAAACGGTAAAGGGGGACTTCCTGTAAATCATCTATACACTGATGAATGTTTGTTTCCGATAACATGAATCCTCCTTGTCCATAAAGACGTACATTATTCGGGTTGGAAAACCCCATTTTGCTCAATTCATTATGTGTAATTTTATAGATTCCGGTAGATGGAACCCTAATTTTTACCCATTTCCCTTGTGCTAATACAGATTGGTTTGTATATCTTTCTTCGCTTGTATTATCGGATGTTGCTCGACTAGTCAACGGCTTACGTTCTATGTTTAATTTCAGAGAAGTTATGCGTTGGTAACATCCATCTCGCCATACTAATGGAATGAATTGAACATTGAGTTCTCCCTGTTTGTCATCAACGCTGATATAACTTTCTACGTTAGGCCATGCAGGAAGTTTAATTTTTTGTTTTTCTAGAAATATTCTTTCTTCGTTAGATACTTTTTCAAATTCAGGATATTCAATCGATGCATGATATTCGTATGAATTGTAATCTTCATTTAGTGCATACCGATGTATAAAAGTTGGCAAGACCGAATCTATTCGTAATTCGTCCCAATTTACGTATATGAAGTCTTGTGCTTCGGCAGTCAATACAGCAAAGCATAGCAGAAACAGACTCTTTAATTTATGGTAGATAGAAACGTTATTTTGCATTCGATTCTTTTTTATCTTATGTGAAAATCTAACAATTTCTCTTCTTCTAGATATCCTTGTAGGTGTTGGCCTATATGAACAGGGCCAATACCTGCCGGTGTCCCTGTAAAAATGAGGTCTCCAATTTTGAGAGTGCAAAACTGACTGATATAAGCAATGATTTCATCGACTTTAAAAATCATGTCAGCGGTACATCCTT
>JAFUNW010000149.1 GCA_017472905.1 Bacteroidaceae bacterium | reverse complement strand
CCCCAATGAGCATCTCACCTGCGCAGCAGAGACCTGCATGCTCCGCTTGATTGAATTGAGTAAGGTTTGTTTTTCCATTGAGTATGTCGTTTGTATAATTATTAATCAATAAAAGTGTATCATCCGAAAAACCATTGTTACGAATTGAGGTATTGATGGAGTCTAAATCCATAGACAAATCACCATTAATGAGTTGTTTCTCCATTCTTTTCAATTTGATTTTCTCGCAAATATACAGCTATCCTTCTAATATCCCAAAAACAATACTTGTTTTTTTAGCTTCCTTTAAAAAATAGGAAACTCTCCCTTAAGATCCTTCGACTTCGTAAACTCCGCTCAGGATGACAACGCAGGTGGGTGGATGATAATTAGGAATACTTTTTCATTTTGTCATGCTGAGCGCAGCCGAAGCATCTTTTTGTTCAGGGGAGTTTTGCTCAGAGGAGTTAAAGGAGTTATCGCTTCGCTAGGAGTTAGCGTTCGCTTCGCTCACTAGGAGTTAGAGCCGATAGTTATGCCTATCATTTGGCCTCTATCTCCCTCTATCTCCCTCTATCTCCTTTTATCTCCTTGTAAAGAACAGCAACACTATTGGCTTTAACTCCTTTAACTCCTAGCGAAGCGCTAACTCCTTTAACTCCTTATTAAAGATTGCCCTTTCTTTCAATTACAAAATTATTTGTAATTTATTGATAATCATTGAGATATTATGAAACGGCACTTGTTCGTAAATGAACGGACTTTTTTAAGGGAAGCAAAGGAGTGTCGCCGGAAAGCCGGTCGCTCTTGAAATTTTGCCGTGCAGCAGCCGTTGGTTTGCTGCACTGCGAAAACAGTTTTGCCGTGCAGCAGTTGTTGGTTTGCCGTGCAGCGAAAACAGTTTTGCCGTGCAGCAGATTTTCATGAACGATTGGCGCAAGTAAATCCTTCTATGTCAAAATCCTCTTTCATTGTATGTTGTTCTTTATCAGAACCTTATAATGTATATTGAAACGTTGTTGCACTTCTTGCATAAAAAAGCCCCACCTGTGAGGGTGAGGCCATGCGCCCATGAGCCATTGGGCGGCTTCTGTCTTAATGGGGAAAGTGAAACCCCGGCTCTGATTTAAATCTGTTCTGCAGCACGGCGGATGCGGTCTGAAAGGTCGAAGAGTGCACCCTTCAGCTGAGCCTGTTCTTCGAAAGTGAACTCCGTAGGTTTGCCGTTGCCGTCAATACCGTTCATCTTGTGGTAGAGCCACGAGTTGGACTTGCCGAAATAAGTGCGTGACAGGTCTGCCCACGAAATGGCAACCAAGAGGTCTGCCATCTTCTGCTTCATTGTCTGTTGCCCTACAGGTTTTGCAATCATGAATTCTGTTCCCATACTTTTATCTTTTTTGTGTGCTCCTTCCTTTCGGTTGGGGCACTGTTCTTACTTTTTGTTCTTCAAACGTGGTCTCGGTTCAATCGGTTCGTCAAGCAATTCATTGAAGAGTTGTTCGAGGTAATACCGAATCTGAGGTTCTCCGTTGGGATGAGCGTATTTATAATTTCTGATGCTCTCTATCAAATCCCATTCTTTTTCTGTCAGTACTCTTGTTGTTTTCATACCACTTGTTTATTAAGACACAGCGAAGATAGTACGTTTTATCGTACTGTGCAAATTTTCAATACGAAAAAACGTATTATTATTAAAAAAGAACCTTTTTCTTCAAGAAGTGCTCCTCGAAGCCGCCTTCGTTATTTTCGTACTTCATTGCATGCAGATGGGACGGAAAACAAAGCCCCCTCCGCTAGGGACGGCACGCCTATCCGGAGAAAGGGAAAACTTGGATAGGGGCCGTTACTGTGTAAATACCTTGCGGGAGGGGGAAAGAGGTGTTTGGAAGGACGTTATTCACTCTGATTGGTATTCACGTTAGAAACCTTCACATAGTAAATAGCAACTTCTCCAACTTGCGTTAAACCTTCACCTGCAGCAGTATAAAGATTGCCATTCGCATCATAATAGTCACCTACTCCGCGATGGATTTTAGTTGTTCCTACTTCTAATTCTGCGGCAAAGACATTGTCTATAGGAGTTTTCAATACAGGAGACGAACTATTCGCAGCAGTATATTTGAACTTATTTGTTGCATATAAAGTCAAGAACATCTTTTTGCCATATCCGGTCGTATTGATGCTTACAGTTTGGTTTCCTGAATCATTATCTGCATCATCGGATTTCAAACCATGATATGCTGTGAAACTTTGTCCATCTATAGTTTTTTCTCCAACTCTATTACGTGTGCCAGCAATTGCAATGATAGAATTTGAAGATTCTATGATATTGCTATTCTCTTTATAGACATATGCACTGTTTGTTTCGTCAGAGGATTCCACATACATTTCATAAGTTTTTGCTTCCTCTGTTGCAATTTGGAAACTATAAGTATTCTCTGAATTACTTCCATTATAGAAGTTTACCGAATTTGAATATGCTGGTATATTCTTCATTACCGCATAAGTATTGCTACCCTCAGTGACAATAGAAGCATTGGAGTAATCGGTAGAATTTCCCCAATTAAACGTAATGTTATCGGTTGTATATCCATTTGTGTTTATACGTACATCAATCAATGATCCCGTACCATATCCAATGGATACATAATCGTTGGAGATATCCAACCATGTGTCTGTACCGCTGATTCTATACTGTGGATTGGAGAATGTAATATTATTTACCGTAACCGTAACCAAAGGTGTAGTTCCCGATACGTCCGTTTTTCCTAGAATATTAAACAAAGTCGTATAATTGCTTGCTCCGGCAGGCATATCGCTTGATATCTTGAATAGGAGATAACCTGCTTGCATGACTTCGTAGCAGATGGTGTAAATATCACCGACACGAACATTGGTCAAGCCAACTTCTGTGCCAATTGTATTGACTGTGAAGTTTGGAATGTTCGTTTCTATCTGTTTCAAGATTTCTGCCGGATTGTTATTTTTACCCGGGTTTGTAGATGTCGTACTCTGTCTCAATTCCAGTTTGAATGGAATTGTACCGTCTGTGTCAGCCTTCATTCTCAGGTATATTTTCTCACCTACATAGCAGCTGTAAGCATTATTCAGAACGTTACCGTTAGCATCTACCCAATCAACAGTCATTTGTGGACGGTCAGTTTTTGTCAAACTAATATCTTTCAAATTACAAGTAGTGCTTCCAGCAGTGTTGTTGAATGTCACTTTCAGTGTATAATTGCCGATAGGGACAGTTTGTGTTGTTGTCAACATGTACGTCTGATAGTCACTCCAACTGCTTCCTTCGATGATGTCAACCGTTCCGTATGTTAGGTATTCGGTTTCGTTCTCTGCTACCAAGCTGACTGTAACAGAGACGTCTCCTTCTGAAATCTGATTTTTATTAGATGCAGCCATAAAGCTAACCTTGTAGTATGATTCTTCGGTATTGTAAATCTTATAAACGGCATAATCTTCATTTTGCATATAGTCGATGTGGTCATCGTCTTCAAAATGTGGAGCTTGCGAACTATAATCGGATTCTGTTCCATTGTCATATAGAATACCCCTCCTTATATAGAATGGAACGTCATCTGTAGTCGGGATTACATTGTGTTCAGGCAGGGTCACCTCTACATAGCGGTAATAGCTACCTGCATTTCCGAAGACAATATCAATTTCTTTATCGATGCCTTCGTAGGTATAGGTGCCTTCGTAGGTATTGGTCAAAGTTTTTGATGTTTGATCAATTATGTCTCCGGCTATGGTCATATGTTGGGCTGCATTAGCATTATAGATATCATTGTAAGATTCCATTTTTACTGTAGCTTTGTTTTGTGAGGGGATGGTGAAAGTGGTTCCACCATTGATTAGTGCCCAATCATTCCAGTTGCCATTGGCTACCTTGCCGGGAGAAGTAGAGAAATCCAGTTTCACATCGATCGTTTCAGTGGTTCCTCCATTGGTCACACTAGCTTGTGCCACCCAAACCAATCCGGTTTTTCCTTCCCAAGCGACAGTGGGTGCACCGTTTTGACGTCGGAAATCCCAATGGATGGTGACAGCTTCTTTCCGGTCATCCAACGATACAGTATTTTCTGTAAATACCGGAGTCAATGTCATGTTCTTGGTGACGGTGACTTTCGTACCGATGGCATATTTAGTTCCCTCTTCGTCTTTCCATGCGGTCAGGGTATATCCTTCTTTATAGAGTGTGAAGTTCTTGGGGATGGTGATTTGGGGGTTATCAGCCTTTACACTTTCACTTTCGGGTGCGACCACACCTTCGGCTGTTTCGCTTCCCAACTGATACTTCACGAGGAATCCGCCGTTATTCAACACCGATTCAAGCGTATCGGGCTTCACCGTTTCTCCGGAGAGGATGGTGGCAGTAATGTTGCTTCCGCTTTCCAACGCTTTGGAAGTCTTCAAGGCCAAGATCCATGTAGCTTCATCATTTTGTTTAGGAGTCAATCCTTTGAATACAATTGTGTCGTTGTCGTTCTTTTGAACACCGGCAATACTGCTGTTGGTGTTGTCCACTTCCAAACCATCGGAAATGATGGTGAAGTCGAAAGTCTTATTTCCTGTGTAGGGGCCTACTGCCGGCAGGGTAATGCGGTAATAGACCGAAGTGCCTTGCGTAGCTAAAGATGCAGAGGTCAATGTGTAGCTATCATCGGTTATCGTGCTCCAATTGCTTTTGTCCAACGATTGCTCCACAGTGATGGGATAATTCTGTTTATCGGAAATGATGCTGACGTTGTAGGGATAGAAGCGGATGTAGTTCGTAGCGTCAGTTGTGGCATCCGTCAGGAAACGGATGGTCTCTTCGTTGTCCCAGGTTGTGGCGCTCAACACGAGGTCGAGGTAACAGAGGTCCTTCGCTTTATCATAAGCCAAGCCGTTATCTTCGACTGTGATGATGTGTGAACCGTCTCCGATGTCGGTCTTTGCGCCTGAGTATTTGTAGGCTTCATCGTTGTGCAACTCGTAGCAGGCCGACTTCATTTTGAAGGTAAACGACTCGGTCTGTTCTTTGAATGAGCCGGGGAAGAATACCCGTACACCTACACGCGAACCTCTGACGGCGCGTACGGTGCGGTCGGCATCAGCTGTCCCATAATTCGTCCCTTGGGTACTCAATACGTCTTCTGTAGCATAGGCAAATCCGGCAAAGGTGTTGGCTTTGTTGGTCACCGTTACGGTTGCTTCATCGTAGGGGACAGACGATTTATAGGATACATTGCCGTAGGACGTTTGTTCATTGATGGCTTCCAGTTTCAATTCTCCGGCACTGGCATATTGGGTTGTCAAGAACTTCAGGTAACAGAAGTCGCCGGTGGTTTGTTCCAGTTCAATGATGCCGTTCGTAAGATCCTTGATCGTATAGT